>JALAGK010000470.1 GCA_022712475.1 Enterobacteriaceae bacterium | reverse complement strand
CTTATGGATATGGTGGGAAATTGAAAAATCTGATAGGTTTGGTGATCAGAAAAAGGTGTTTAAAACACACCAAACAAGTAATTTTTTATACTTTTCTTATTTTGGTTTTCCTGGTTCTTTCTCATCTTCATGGCTGGTACTTTCTCGATTGGCCGTAAGAACCGGTACGTTATTTTTAAGTGGTTTTGGTGTTTTTTAAGCACAGCAATTTGTCCAGGCGAGGACAGATTGTCGCAATGGATAATGGCCCTCCAGGGGCGCTGTAAAGGGATGTAGAAAAAGGGAAGCTGTTGATGACAAAATCACTTATACCTGCTGTTACTGCCTTACTTTGTTTTGCTCTCTCGGCCCCAGCCTTTTCTGCCCCTGCATCTGCGGGCAAAGGTACGCCGGGTGTAGCCCGTATTGATACCGTTACGCTTAAAGAGAGTATTCTCTTCGCGCTCGATCGCGACCCTTCAGTTGGTCAGCAAGCGGCACAGCTTGGCATTGGCCAGGCGCAAATTGATGAGGCCCGCAGTGGCTGGTTTCCACAAATATCCCTCAACGGCAGTACCGGACACAGCCAGACGACTGATTCCAGCGGTTCGTTAAAAAACTCCGCCGCGTGGGGGCTGACGGTCACGCAGCTTGTTTACGACTTTGGTAAAACGCAAAGCAGCATCAACCAGCAGAAAAGCCAGGAAGAAAATTACCGTTATCAACTGATGGCAACGTTTACCGATGTTGCTGAAAAAACGGCGCTGGCTTATGTGGAAGTTAAACGTTATGACGCGCTTAACATTGCGGCACAGGAGCACATCACAGCCCTGGAAGGCGTTCAGCGCATGGTGAGCTTGCGTGCAGACGCCGGGTTGAACTCTCGTTCTGACGTGCTGTTAGCCCAAACGCGTATTACGGGCATGAAGGCCACGCTTGAGCAATATCGCGCATCACTACAGAGCGCGCGCGCACGCCTGGGTGTGCTGACCGGTGTACAGGCAACAAAATACGCCGAGCCGCCACAGACGTTGGTTAACGATCCCGTGCCGCTCGATCAGATTGACTATACCTGGATTCCCGCAGTGCTTGCTGCACGAGCTCAGGAAAGCGCATCGGGGTATGCGGTAGACAGAGCAAAGTCTCAGCACTGGCCAACTCTGAGTTTGCAGGGCGGCCGTACCCGTTATGAGTCTGACAACCGTAGCTACTGGGATGACCAGGTTCAGCTCAAGGTAGACGCGCCGTTGTATCAGGGCGGCGCCGTGTCTGCGCGCGTACGCCAGGCTGAAGGCGCGCGTCAGATGGCTTCAACGCAGGTTGATCAGGCGCGCTTCGATATCCTGCAAAAAGCGGCAGTGGCCCAGGCTGACTGGCAGGGCGCCAACGGTCGCGAGCAGGCCGGACAACAGCAGTTGGATAACGCCCGCCGTACGCGTGACGTGTACAAAAATGAATATACCCTCAGTAAACGTAGTTTAAGTGATTTATTGAGCGTAGAGCAGGATATCTGGCAAGCAGCGCTATCCCGTATTACAGCCGAATATGATAGTTGGGTTGCAGCGGTTAACTATGCAGCAGCACTCGACACTCTGTTACCTTTGACAGGAATAGAAAAAAATACCGCAAATACATTACCTGACCTTAATTGATGAATGGTGGCCATAAATATGGCCGCCACATTTTCGTACTTAAAATGTGACGACGCCAGCCCGTCGGCTGGGCGTTTCAAAGAATGGAGAGCGTATCCCTGCGGGGATATATGCAAGGAGATTAAACAATGAGTAAAATCGTTGACGTCATTATTCGCAAAACTTCTGAAAAAGCGACTGTCAGGGGGGAAGGTAGCCTTTCTCTTTCTGTTTCTGCGCCCAGTGTTATTCAGGTTCATGCCTCGGCTCAGGATGTCGTTAAGTATGAGCGCATTGGAAAAGATCTTTTAATTTATATGAAAGATGGCAGCGTTATTCGCTGCAGTAATTATTTCCAGGAAGCATTGAACGAAGATGAACGCGAGCACTCTGAGCTGGTTTTCATTGACGGGCAAGAACTTACTCATGTCTCCTTCGCTAACATTGGCGATCTCAATTCTGCTGTTGCAATGGAACTGACGCCTGTTGCGACGCCTATCGAAAGTATTGAACCGTTCCTCGGTACTGACAGCCCGGACTGGATGCCTGTACTTGGCGCTATCCTTGCTGGTGGCGCTCTGGGCGCACTGCTTGCCAGCAATAGCCACAGCTCAAAAACGAAAACTGAGGTGATTGATAACACCAAAGAAGTTGAGAGCACTAAACCCACCTTCATCGTCAGCGATACCCAGGGCGACAAACAGGGTGTGCTGGTAGACAAAGCCATCACTGATGACACCACACCAACGTTTAGCGGTACAGGTCAGGCAGGCGCGACTATTCAGATTAAAGATGCCAGCGGCAATACCATCGCCAGCACGATGGTAGGTAGTAACGGTAAATGGAGCGTTAAACTCCCGACACAGACTGACGGTACGCATAAATGGTCAGTGGTTCAGATTGACGGTAGCAAGACAGTCTCTGCGGGCGACATTACGCTGACAGTGAACACTAAAGAAGCGGATATCACCGTTGAAACTACCACAAGTGATGACGTGATTAACGCAGCCGAGCAGGCAGCGGGCTTTACGCTGTCTGGTAGCACAAGCAATCTGGCAAGTGGCACAGAACTGACCGTTAAGCTTAACGGTAAAACCTATACCGCGAAAGTTGGTGCTGATGGTAAATGGAGCGTGGATGTTCCGCCGGCAGATGCGAAAGCGCTGGCTGATGGCAACTGGACGGTAACGGTTACCGGGACGGATGCGGCAGGCAATACGGTAACCACTACCCAGGGGCTGGGCGTTGACACAAAAGCGCCCACGCTGTCTGTAGACTCTCTGACGGCCGATAACGTGGTGAATGCCGCCGAGCACGGCGGTTCGCTGCAGCTTACGGGTAAATCTGACGCTGAAGCGGGTCAGACAGTAACGGTTGTGCTGGACGGTAAAACCTATACCGGCAAAGTTGGCGCAGACGGGACCTGGAGCGTGACGCTGGATGCGAAAGGTGTTGCTGCACTTCAGGAAGGCCATCATGACGCTAAAGTGAGCGTCAGTGACCTGGCGGGTAACGTTACCAACATCACTGCGGGCTTCACGGTCGACACCGCCGCGCCGGTTGTAACCGTTGACATTATCGCGGGTGATAACATCCTCAACGCTGCTGAGCAAAATGAAGTCCAGATTATTTCTGGTCGTGCGGTGGGTGCGGCAGAGGACGACATTGTTGTTGTTAAAATCGGTAATTACACCGTAAGCGGGCTGGTGCAGGCCGACGGAACCTGGAGTGTTGGTGTTCCACCGTCTGAATTTGCCAAACTGCCAACCGGTTCCGATGTGGCCGTATCTGTGACCGTTACTGATAAAGCCGGTAACGTGGGTCATGGCGGCAGCACGATTCAGTTAATTGGCGAAGCACCGAAATTTACCGTGGATACCATCAGCGGTGATAACGTGCTGAACGCGACTGAGGCAACACAGCCGCTGACGCTCAGTGGTACCACCAACCTGCCGGACGGCAGCAAAGCTGTCGTCACGCTTAACGGTAAGGAATATAACGCGACCATCGCTAACGGCAAATGGACAGCTCAGGTGCCGACAACCGATGTCGTCAATCTCGCGAATACGACTTATACCGTTACCATCAGCGGTTCTGACGTAACGGGTAACCCAGGTTCTGCCAGCGGTAACGTGCTGGTCGATACCGCTCTGCCAACCGTCATCATCAATACGTTTGCCGGCGACAACAAAGTTAACCTCAGTGAACTGGAACAGGACTTGCTACTTACTGGCCGCGTGAGTGGGGCTGCAGCAGGCGATACGGTCAGTATCACTATTGGCAATAAATCGTTTTCTGCCAAAGTTGGCAACGATCTGAGCTGGAAAGTTACCGTACCGGCTAACGGCCTGACCGACCTGGGTGATGGTAATCTGACTATCACTGCTTCTGTTACCAACGTGCATGGCAATACCGGTGAAGGCCAGCGTGATATCAGCATCAACGCACAGTTGCCGGGGCTGCGCATCAATATCGTTTCCGGTGATGATGTGGTTAATGCCATTGAGCAAAACCAGGATCTGACCATTACGGGTGGTAGTGAACATCTGGCCGTCAATACTCCGATTACCATTATCATTAACGGTGTTGAATACCCGTCTATCGTTGGTGAAGGCGGGAAGTGGCAAATTGGTGTTTCAGCCGCCGACCTGAAAAACTGGCCGGAAGGCGACGTGGTGATTAAAGCATCCGCGCAGGACGATCACGGTAACCCGGTTGAGATTGGTCACTCTGTAGAGCTCGATCTGAACGAAGTTGCTATCACAATTGATAAAATCAGCGGCGATGACATTATCAACGCCGCTGAAAAAGGCGAGCCACTGCTCATTACTGGTATGACCCAGGGCGTTGAAGCGGGTCAGACTGTGGTGGTGAAGTTTGCAGGTCTTGTTAAAACCGCAGAAGTCCAGGCAGATGGTAGTTGGAGTCTGACTATTCAGTCGTCTGATATGGACTCCCTGATTGATGGCCGTGCGGATATTTCTGTGAGTGTCACTAATACTCACGGAAACAGCGCCGAAGGCGCACGTACCGTTATTGTCGATACGCTTGCGCCGACGCTTGCCATTGACAGTATCACTGACGACAACATCATTAACGCCGCTGAGGCGGGACAGACGTTGGCTATCACCGGCTCCAGCGACGCGGAAGCCGGTCAACAGGTGCAGGTTACCGTCAATGGTAAAACCTATACCAGTACTGTTAGGGACGATGGCTCCTGGCGCGTTGACGTTCCAGCTACCGATATGTCAGCTCTGAAAGACGGCAATCTGACCGTGAAGGCAAGTGTGAGCGATGTTGCAGGTAACAGTACCGATAGCACGCGTGTTGCGTTGGTCGATGCCTCTGTACCGGTCATTACTATCAACACTTTTGCTGCCGATGACATTATCAATGCGACTGAGCATGGTCAGGCGCAGATCTTAAGTGGTACCAGTACTGGCGGTGCGGCGGGTGACCTGGTAACTATTACCTCAGGTGATAAATCCTGGACTACAGTGCTGGATGCTAACGGTAACTGGAGCCT
>JALAGK010000045.1 GCA_022712475.1 Enterobacteriaceae bacterium | reverse complement strand
CAAATATGCTGAAGGCTACCCGGGCAAGCGCTACTACGGCGGTTGTGAGTATGTGGATGTGGTGGAGCAGCTGGCGATTGACCGTGCAAAAGCGCTGTTTGGCGCTGACTACGCTAACGTGCAGCCACACTCTGGCTCTCAGGCGAACTTTGCTGTTTACACCACACTGCTGCAGCCGGGTGACACCGTACTGGGCATGAACCTCGCTCATGGCGGCCATCTGACTCACGGCTCACCAGTGAACTTCTCCGGTAAGCTTTACAACATTGTTCCTTACGGTATTGATGAAACAGGCCATATCGATTATGCGGACCTGGAAAAGCAGGCGCAGACTCATAAGCCGAAGATGATCATCGGTGGCTTCTCTGCCTACTCCGGCGTGGTTGACTGGGCGAAAATGCGTGAAATCGCTGACAGCATTGGCGCTTACCTGTTCGTTGACATGGCGCACGTAGCGGGTCTGATTGCCGCTGGGGTATACCCTAACCCGGTACCGCATGCCCATGTGGTGACCACTACGACCCATAAAACGCTGGCTGGCCCGCGTGGTGGCCTTATCCTCGCGAAAGGGGGCAGCGAAGAGCTGTATAAGAAACTTAATTCTGCGGTATTCCCTGGCGCACAGGGCGGTCCGCTGATGCACGTGATTGCCGGTAAGGCTGTTGCGCTTAAAGAAGCAATGGAGCCTGAGTTTAAAACCTATCAGCAGCAGGTTGCGAAAAACGCCAAAGCAATGGTGCAGGTGTTCCTGGATCGTGGCTATAAAGTGGTTTCTGGTGGCACCGACAACCACCTGTTCCTGCTGGACCTGGTAGACAAAAATCTGACTGGTAAAGAAGCTGATGCCGCACTGGGTCGCGCAAACATTACCGTGAACAAAAACAGTGTACCAAACGATCCGAAAAGCCCATTTGTTACCTCCGGTATCCGCATTGGTACGCCTGCTGTGACGCGTCGCGGCTTTAAAGAAGCAGAAGTACAGCAGCTGGCAGGCTGGATGTGTGATGTGTTGGATAGTATCAACGATGAAGGCGTTATCGAGCGCGTGAAGAAGCAGGTGCTGGATATCTGCGCACGCTTCCCGGTTTATGCATAAACCTTATCGTTAAAAAGAACGCCGACGTCACGTCGGCGTTTTTGTTTATGATTTCGGACCGGCGGTTGAACCTGTTTTGGGCACCCGTCTGGCAGGCATCCTCGCCACAGCGTTTAAATATCTTCCAGATTCAGCCCGCGGGTTTTTGGTCCGAACAGTCCCACCGACAGCATCACCATCAGCATACTCACCACGATAAAGATAATCACGCCTGGCGCGCCGGCCAGCTGCAAAATAAGCCCAATTAAAATACTGGTGAACGCCGTTGACAGGCGGCTGAAGGAGTAGCAAAAGCCTACCGCCCGCGCCCGGATATGTGTCGGAAACACTTCTGCCTGGTAGGCATGATAGCTGATAGTAAGCCAGGCATTAGACCAGGTAATCATAAAGCCGCACACAATCAACAGCAGCGGTTGGCTCTGCATGGCGAACAATGTACCGAAAACCACGGTCATCAGCGATGACAGAACAATTTGCCATTTGTTTTCCATACGATCGGCATAACGGCTGCAAATCAGGCAGCCAATGGGATAGGCGAGGGTGATAAAGAATGCGTACAGCAGACTGTGAGTGACGCTAGCTCCCTGGCCGGAAAGCAGAGCGGGTAACCAGTTGCCAAAGCCAAAAAAGCCAATGGCCTGGAAGAAATTCATCACAATCAACATGAGCGTGCGCTTGCGATAAGCTGGAGACCAGATTTCACGAAACGAGCCGCGTTCACTGCTGTGTTGTGCCGTTTCCCCGGCGTTAAACTCTGTGACGGGCGAGATACCGCAGCGCTGTTCCATGCTACGCATTATCTGGTGGGCTTCTTCATATCGCCCCTGTTGTGCTAACCAGCGTGCTGATTCCGGGAGATTTTTACGGATGAACCAGATAAGGATAGAGCAGACCGCGCCCGCAATAATCACCAGCCGCCAGCCGCTGATGCCAAAAAACGTATGCGGCACCAGCCACCAGGACATCAGCGCGACGCTGGGTACAGAAAGAAACTGGATAAAAAACGCAATCGCGAAGGCTTTACTGCGTACAGGCGCAGGTACCCATTCACTGAGATAGGTATCTATCGTTACCAGCTCTACACCAAGCCCAATACCAACCAGAAAGCGACACAGCAAAATAGCTTCTGTGCTGCTTTGGACGGCCATTAACAGAGAAAACGCACCGTACCAGGCCAGTGCAAAGATAAACGTTTTGCGCCGCCCGTAGCTGTCGGCATACGGTGACAGCAGGCTTGCGCCGACAAACAGCCCAAGGAATGTGACACAGGCGAACGCAGCCTGGTCAGCAATACCGAATAGCCCATTTTTGCCCGTGTGGAAAATGCCGTCGGCAACCAGACCACTGCTGATGTAGGCGGTTTGAAACAGATCGTAAAGCTCAAAAAAACCACCCAGCGCCAGCAGTATCACAAAACGCCACAGTCCGGGGGACGCGGGAAGTGCGTTAATACGTTCTGAGAGCGTCGTGCGGGGAAGGTGGTGGGGAGCAGGCGAGTCAAACGCCAGCGTATCAGGCTGCATAAACGGGTTATCCTCTGTAATTATTGTCTTTGCTTCCCTGCTGTTAATTTAATGTAAATCGAGTTAAATTTTTTTATCGTTACACCTGCGACAAATTTCAGTGCAAAAACCAGTGGTATCGCCCTGCGGGAGTAAATCATTCCGTAGCCGGGTTTGGCTTTGATCATGAAGTGGCATAAGCCACTATGTTCTCAGACGTTATAGCG
The DNA here is from genome assembly GCA_022712475.1 of Enterobacteriaceae bacterium. GTDB lineage: Bacteria > Pseudomonadota > Gammaproteobacteria > Enterobacterales > Enterobacteriaceae > Tenebrionibacter. Next base: position 1,926 of record JALAGK010000045.1, on the reverse strand, counting down.
ACTAAGCTATGAGTTCCCGGGCCGTGATTTCCAGGCCGCAGAGGATCGGAGTGTTATGAACAGAATGGTGCCGTATCTCACAATCGCTCTGATGGCGGGGTTTGCCTGGGGTGATGATGCCGTCGAGCCTTTTCACCCTGCAATGGTGAGCTTATCCAATGAGCTGGAGTTCGACCCGCTACGTGGGCCGGTGAAAAGCTTTGAACAGGTGCTCTATAGCAACGAAGACAGTCGGTTAATGGTGGCAAAAGGGCGTTTTGACCCGAGCGGTTGCCTTCAGGCTTACGAGCGTGAAGATCTGGTTAATAACCATGTGATGACGCTGGTACGTGAAAGCGATTCAAACACGCTGGTATCTACCCGTGATAAGCGCAATACCATTGTGCTTAATAATGATTGCCAGATAGTCGCAACGACCAACAGCAATCAGGCGCGCAAACGCTATATCTATGAAAATGGCTTGCTGGTGAAGGTAAAGGACGCCCGCGATGCCTGGGTTTATAAAGAGTATTTTTATACGCCGGAAGGGATGCCAAAGAGCACCGTGTTCTATGGTGAAGAACACGATGTGTTACTGATTACCGAGTCTAAGCAGAAACTTTCTGATCCCTGGGATTTTGTGACGCAAGGGCTGGATAACGGCGTGCCATTCTACCAGGCACTGAAAAAATGCCAGTACGACAAAGAGGGAAATCCCAGCGTTTGCGATTTTGCCGTGGATTCGCTGGTTCAGGGGGGCAGCCAGCAGAAAGAACGCCAGCAAATCCGCTATACCACCACCTATTACTAATGCCTTGCCAGCGTCCGTCTCCTCTGCCAGAGTAGCGGCTCTTCACAGGGAGGGTCTATGGTTTTGCAATCCCCGCGCTGGCTGGCGCTTGGCTATTTCACCTATTTTTTCAGTTATGGCATTTTCTTACCTTTCTGGGGCGTCTGGCTAAAGGGCGTTGGACTGGGACCGGAGGCGATTGGCCTGTTGCTGGGCGCAGGCCTGGTAGCGCGTTTTCTTGGCAGCCTGCTGCTGGCGCCCGTGGTAAAAGACCCTTCCTGGTTGGTCCAGGCGCTGCGCCTGCTGGCCCTGCTGACCCTGATTTTTACCGTCGCTTTCTGGCTTGGGACAAGCGTAGCCTGGCTATTGCTGGTGATGGTGGGTTTTAACTTTTTCTTCTCGCCGTTGGTGCCGCTCACTGATGCGCTGGCCGGAACCTGGCAGCAGCAAATTACCATGGACTATGGCCGGGTGCGGCTGTGGGGCTCGCTGGCGTTTGTCATTGGTTCGGCCTTGACCGGTGAGTTGGTGACAATGTTTGGTCATCAGGCCATTTTGCTGGTGCTGACGGCAGGTATTGCCTCCATGTTGGGCGGCATGTTGTTGCGCCCGTCGGTGATGCCGCAAGGAGAGGTGGTGGCACAGGAAAGCGCGGGCTGGCCTGCATGGCGACAGCTTTTAAGCGAGAACTGGCGCTTCTTTACCTGCGTAACGCTGCTTCAGGGGGCACATGCGGCTTACTATGGCTTCAGTGCTATCTACTGGCAGAGTAAAGGTTATTCCTCTTCAGCCATTGGCTATCTGTGGTCGCTTGGCGTGGTGGCAGAAATCGTTATTTTTGCACTTAGCAACGTCCTGTTCCGTCGCTGGAGCGTGCGTGATCTGCTGCTGCTGTCGTGCCTGTGTGGGGTGGTTCGTTGGGCATTGATGGGCTGGACCAGTGAGTTGCCGTGGCTACTGGTGATGCAACTATTGCATTGCGGCAGTTTCACCGTATGTCATCTTGCGGCAATGCGCTACATTTCGGCGCGTCATGGCAGCGAGGTGATTCGCCTGCAGGCGGTGTACTCGGCGGTAGCGATGGGCGGGGGAATAGCAGTCATGACGATGATCTCCGGCTATCTGTATCAGCATCTGACAAATGGGCTGTTCTGGGT
>JALAGK010000469.1 GCA_022712475.1 Enterobacteriaceae bacterium | reverse complement strand
TAAAAAAGACGTGTCGCTGGCAAGCGTTGAGCAACTGCTGGCCTCCCACAATGACTGGGTGAAAGTCGTGCCAAACGATCGCGAACTGACCATGCGTGAACTCACGCCTGCGGCGGTTACCGGCACGCTGACTACGCCAGTAGGCCGTCTGCGCAAGCTCAATATGGGTCCGGAATACCTCTCTGCCTTTACCGTGGGCGACCAGCTGCTATGGGGCGCGGCCGAACCGCTGCGCCGTATGTTGCGCCAGTTGGCCTGAGTCTCATTTCTGACATTTAAGGAGCCCATGCGGCTCCTTTTTTGTTCATGTTTTGTCCAGGATTAATTTTTAGTAAAGAAAACCTGTTTTTAACCCGGCAGTTGCCAACCGTTGACTATGCTTTTTACAGGGTGAAGCACGCAGGAACGTGCCTTTTGCACAACACGCGTTCTTCGCACGAACCCACATAGCCCAACTCCGGTGACGTTTGCCGTGCGCCAATCGCGCGCGCTGGCGGCGAGCGCCCATAAAAACAGGATGGTTTCGCATGTCTGTTCGTGCACATAAAGACATTATTGATGCGCTTATTGCTGGTCACTTTGCCGATCCTTTCTCGGTGCTGGGTATGCACAGCACCGAAAAGGGCCTTGAGGTACGTGCGCTGTTGCCTGACGCCACTGAGGTGTGGGTAATTGAGTCAAAAAACGGGCGCAAGGTCGGCAAGCTTGAATGTCTGGATTCGCGCGGTTTTTTCAGCGCCGTACTGCCGCGGCGCAAAACGCCGTTTCGCTACCAGCTGGCGGTGATCTGGCACGGTCAGCAAAACCTGATTGATGACCCTTATCGCTTTGGCCGGTTACTGCCCGAGCTGGACAGCTGGCTATTGTCGGAAGGGACGCACCTGCGTCCGTGGGAAGTGCTTGGCGCGCACGCGGCCACGCTTGATGGTGTGTCCGGTACGCGTTTTGCCGTCTGGGCGCCCAATGCGCGGCGCGTATCGGTGGTGGGTCAGTTTAACTACTGGGACGGCCGTCGCCACCCTATGCGTCTGCTGCGTGAAAGCGGTATCTGGGAGTTGTTTGTGCCCGCTGCCTGGCCTGGTCAGCTGTATAAATTTGAGATGATTGACGCCCACGGTGAGCTGCGTATTAAGGCTGATCCTTATGCCTTTGAGGCCGAGATGCGCCCGGATACCGCCTCACTTATCTGCGGCCTGCCGGATAAGGTTGCGCCGTGCCCGGCCCGCCAGCGCGCCAACCAGCTTGATGCCCCCATTTCCATTTACGAAGTCCATCTTGGCTCCTGGCGTCGCCACAGCGACAACAACTTCTGGCTCAGCTACCGGGAGCTTGCAGAGCAGCTCATTCCTTACGTTAAGGATATGGGCTTTACCCATATTGAGTTGCTGCCGGTGAGCGAACATCCGTTTGACGGTAGCTGGGGCTACCAGCCGCTGGGTCTGTACGCGCCCACGCGGCGTTTCGGCACGCGCGATGAGTTTCGCTATTTTATCAGCGCGGCTCACGCTGCTGGGCTTAACGTTATCCTCGACTGGGTGCCGGGCCATTTCCCGTCGGATGATTTTGGTCTGGCGCGTTTTGACGGCACGCCGCTCTATGAGCACAGCGATCCGCGTGAAGGTTTTCACCAGGACTGGAACACGCTGATTTATAATTATGGCCGCAATGAAGTTCGCAACTACCTGATTGGCAACGCGTTGTACTGGCTGGAACGTTTCGGAATTGATGCCCTGCGCGTGGATGCGGTGGCGTCGATGATTTATCGCGACTACAGCCGTGAAGAGGGCGAGTGGCTTCCTAACGCTCACGGCGGGCGTGAGAACCTTGAAGCGGTTTCGTTCTTGCGCGAAACCAATCGCATCATTGGTGAGCAGGTACAAGGTGCGGTCACGATGGCCGAAGAGTCCACCGATTACGCCGGTGTCTCGCGCCCGCCGTCGATGGGCGGGCTGGGTTTCTGGTTCAAATGGAACCTCGGTTGGATGCACGACACGCTGGACTACATGAAGCTCGACCCGGTGTACCGCCAGTATCACCACGACAAAATGACGTTCGGTATGCTTTACAACTATACCGAGAACTTTGTGCTGCCGCTGTCGCATGACGAAGTGGTGCACGGTAAAAAATCCCTTCTCGACCGTATGCCGGGCGATGCATGGCAGCGGTTTGCCAGCCTGCGCGCCTATTACGGCTGGATGTGGGCCTTTCCAGGTAAAAAACTACTGTTTATGGGCAACGAGTTTGCTCAGGGACGCGAGTGGAATCACGATACCAGCCTTGACTGGCATCTGCTGGAAGGCGGTGACAACTGGCACCACGGCGTGCAGCGACTGGTGCGCGATCTCAACACGAGCTATCGCCACCACAAAGCGCTACACCAGCTTGATTTTGACCCGTATGGCTTTGAATGGCTGGTGGTCGATGACAAGGCCCGCTCGGTATTTGTGTTTGTGCGTCGCGACGCTGAGGGTAACGAAATCATTATTGCCAGTAATTTTACCCCCGTGCCGCGTTATGAATATCGGTTTGGTATCAATCAACCCGGACGCTGGCGTGAGATAGTGAATACCGACTCCGGACATTATCACGGTAGTAACGCAGGCAACAGTGGTCGCGTTGACAGTGAGGCGTTAGCAAGCCACGGGCGTGAGCATTCGCTGTGCCTTACGCTGCCACCATTGTCCACCATCTGGCTGATGCGGGAAGGTGAATCATGCAACTGATGCCAGGACAAGACACCCCCGATGGCGCGTGGTACGACGGTAACGGCGTAAACTTTACGCTGTTTTCTGCCCATGCCGAGCAGGTGGATCTGTGCGTATTTGACGCCGAAGGTAACGAAACTCGCTACCGACTACCTGCACGCAGTGGTGATATCTGGCACGGTTATCTGCCCGGTGCCCGCCCGGGACTGCGTTACGGTTACCGGGTGCACGGCCCGTGGCAACCTGACGAGGGCCACCGCTTTAACCCGGCCAAGCTGCTGCTTGACCCCTGCGCGCGTGCGGTAGAGGGCGGCGAGGTGGATGGTCCGCTGCTACATGGCGGCGTTGATATGCCTGACCCGCACGACAGCGCGCCTGTGCTGCCAAAATGCCTTGTGGCGGCCGACAACTACAACTGGCAGGACGATAAGCCACCGCACACGCCGTGGGGCGAAACGGTGATTTACGAAGCGCACGTGCGGGGCTTAACACAGCTTCACCCGCAACTACCCCAGGCGCTGAGAGGCTCCTGGGGAGCGCTCGCTCATCCTTTAATGATTAATTACTTCAAGCGCCTGGGTATCAGCGCGCTGGAGTTGCTGCCGGTGTCGCGTTACAGCAGTGAACCGCGCCTGCATCAGTTGGGGCTTTCTAATTACTGGGGTTACAACCCGCTGGTGTTCGGCGCGCTGGAGCCGCGCTACAGCGTTAGCGGTGACCCGCTGGTGGCGCTCAATGAGTTTCGCGATGCCGTCAAAGCGCTGCATCGCGCGGGTATTGAGGTCATTCTGGATATCGTGCTTAACCACACGGCGGAGCTGGATCTTGAAGGCCCGACGGTCTCGTTACGCGGCATTGATAACCGCAGCTACTATTGGTTGCAGGACAATGGCGATTACCAGAACTGGACCGGCTGCGGTAACACCGTCAATCTCAATCTGCCTGCTGGTGTTCGCCTGGCGCTCAGCGCGCTGCGTTGGTGGGTGGAGAGCTGTCACGTCGATGGTTTTCGCTTTGATCTGGCGAGCGTCATGGGACGCACGCCGGATTTTCGCCGTGACGCGCCGCTGTTTGAAGCCATTGCTCAGGACCCGGTGCTCTCGCAGGTCAAACTGATTGCTGAGCCCTGGGATATTGGCCCTGGCGGCTACCAGGTCGGCAGCTTTCCGCCGCCCTTTGCCGAGTGGAACGACCATTTTCGCGACGGTACGCGCCGCTTCTGGCTTAAGCGTTCGGTTTCGCGCGGAGAGCTGGCGTGCCGCTTTGCCGCCTCAAGCGATGTATTTGCCCACGATGGGCGCAGACCGAGCGCATCCATCAACTTTGTTACCGCCCATGATGGCTTCACGTTACGCGATTGCGTCAGCTTTAACGACAAGCACAACGAGGCCAACGGCGAAGAGAACCGTGACGGCACCCACAGCAATTTTAGCGACAACCACGGTGTGGAAGGGCCAACGACGACGTTGTCCATCATTGAGCGGCGCCGTGCTAGCGCTCACGCACTGTTGACCACGCTACTGTTATCGCAGGGTACGCCCATGCTGCTGGCAGGCGACGAGCACGGCCACAGCCAGCATGGCAACAATAACGCCTATTGTCAGGATAACGCCCTGACCTGGCTTGACTGGTCGCAGGCTAATCCAGGTTTAACCCACTTTACCGCGCAGTTGATTCACCTGCGCCGCCAGATCCCGGCACTTACCGCCGACGCCTGGTGGCAGGAAGGGGATGGAAACGTTCAGTGGCTTAACCCGCACGGCCAGCCCCTGTCAGGTGATGACTGGCAGCATGGCGCGCCGGTGATGCAAATTCTGCTCAGTGGGCGTTGGCTGATTGCGCTTAACGCCAGTACCGAGGTTGTTGAAATCACATTACCAGAGGGGGAATGGCGTGCTGTTCCCCCTTTTGCCGGGGATGATAATCCGGTTGTTATGGCGGTATGGCAGGGGCCTGCGCACGGCGCGTGCGTCTTTCGTAAATCGTAGGAGGTCGATTATGGTCAGGCTCGAAAAGGACGATGAAATCATGCTGGCGCGCCAGTTACCACGCCGCTCGGTGGCGCTGATTCTGGCGGGCGGGCGCGGTACGCGATTAAAAGACCTCACCGCCACCCGTGCGAAACCCGCTGTGCACTTTGGCGGCAAGTTTCGCATTATTGATTTCGCGCTCTCCAACTGCATTAACTCGGGGATTCGCCGCATTGGCGTTATCACTCAGTACCAGTCACACACGCTGGTGCAGCACATCCAGCGCGGCTGGTCGCTGTTCAAAGAAGACATGAATGAATTTGTTGACCTGCTGCCCGCGCAGCAGCGCGTGCATGGCGAGACCTGGTATCGCGGTACTGCGGATGCCGTGACGCAGAATCTCGACATCATTCGCCGTTACCGCGCTGATTTCATCGTCATTCTGGCAGGCGATCACATCTACAAGCAGGACTATTCGCGCATGCTGATTGACCACGTGAAAAAAGGCGCGCGCTGCACGGTTGCCTGTTTGCCGGTGCCGATAAGTGAAGCCTCTGCCTTTGGCGTGATAGCGGTGGATGAAGACGAACGCATTATCGATTTTGTCGAGAAACCGGCACACCCACCGTCGATGCCGGACGATCCGACACAGGCGCTGGCGAGTATGGGCATTTACGTGTTTGATGCTGATTATCTCTACGCGTTACTGGAGGACGACGATAAAGACCCGAACTCCAGCCACGATTTTGGCAAAGACATTCTGCCACGGGTGACGAAAGCCCGTGAGGCATTTGCCCACCCGTTCCCGCTGTCCTGCGTGCAGTCGGACCCGGATTCGCCGGTTTACTGGCGCGATGTGGGGACGCTCGATGCCTACTGGAAAGCCAATCTCGACCTGGCGTCAGTGACGCCGGAGCTGGATATGTATGACCAGCGCTGGCCGATTCGTACCCACATGGAATCGCTGCCGCCTGCCAAGTTTGTGCAGGACCGCTCCGGCAGCCACGGCATGACGCTCAACTCGCTGGTGTCTGGCGGCTGCATTATTTCCGGCTCGGTAGTGGTGCAGTCGGTGTTGTTCCCGCGCGTGCGGGTGAACTCGTTTTGCAATATTGACTCGTCGGTGCTGCTGCCGGACGTCAACATTGGCCGCTCCTGTCGTCTGCGCCGCTGCGTGATTGACCGTGCCTGCGTGCTGCCAGAAGGCATGGTGATTGGCGAAAACGCGCAGGAGGATGCGCGTCGTTTCTACCGCTCCGAAGAGGGCATTGTGCTGGTGACCCGGGAAATGCTCGCCAGGCTGAAACCATAGTGAACACTTGGCTGTATGCGCGCAGTGAAGCGCGCTGAGTGACTGTCGTCACGCCGACGAGGGCGTGCGTTAAACGGGAGCGAGAATGCGGGTTTTACATGTTTGTTCAGAACTGTTTCCGCTGCTAAAAACCGGCGGCCTGGCAGATGTCATTGGCGCTTTACCGGCAGCACAGATTGCCTGCGGCGTGGATGCACGCGTATTGCTGCCCGCGTTTCCTGATGTGCGACGCGGCATTGCGGATGCCCGCCAGGTGGCGCAGCGTGAGACCTTTGCCGGAACCATGACGTTGCTGTATGGGCATTTTAACGGCGTGGGCATCTACCTGATTGATGCGCCACATCTCTATGAGCGCCCCGGTAGCCCTTATCATGATACGCACCAGCATGCTTACGCGGACAATGTGCTGCGCTTTGCGCTGCTCGGATGGGTAGGCTGTGAAATGGCCTGCGGGCTGGACCCATACTGGCGACCAGAGATTGTGCATGCGCATGACTGGCATGCAGGTCTGGCACCAGCCTACCTTGCGGCACGCGGTCATCCGGCGCGTTCGGTCTTTACCGTCCATAATCTGGCTTATAAGGGTCAGTTTTATGCGCACCACATGAATGACATTGGGCTGCCGTGGTCGTTCTACAACATGCACGGGCTGGAGTTTCATGGTCAGATTTCGTTTCTCAAAGCCGGGCTGTTTTATGCCGATCATATCACTGCCGTCAGTCCCACTTACGCACGGGAAATCACCCAGCCGCAATACGGCTACGGTCTGGAAGGGCTGCTGAGCCAGCGCCACCGCGAAGGCAGGCTCTCCGGCATTCTTAACGGTGTGGATGAGAATAT
>JALAGK010000468.1 GCA_022712475.1 Enterobacteriaceae bacterium | reverse complement strand
GCGGATTGCGTACTCCCTTTGCCCGACAGTCGACGGCGTTTCGCGGCGTTCCCGCCGTTGATCTGGGTAAAATGGTGGTCGCAGAGCTGTTAGCTCGCGCAGAAATTTCCCCTGAAGCCATTGAGCAACTGGTGTTTGGCCAGGTTGTACAAATGCCGGAAGCCCCCAATATTGCCCGCGAAATTGTACTGGGTACTGGGATGAGCGTACACACTGATGCCTATAGCGTGAGTCGTGCCTGTGCGACCAGCTTCCAGGCCGTAGCAAACATTGCTGAAAGCCTGATGGCGGGTACGATTCGTGCAGGTATTGCTGGAGGGGCAGACTCCACGTCCGTGCTGCCAATAGGTGTCAGTAAAAAGCTTGCTGGTACGCTGCTTGACCTTAACAAAGCACGCAGCCTGAGCCAGCGCCTGAAACTCTTTTCACGCCTGCGACCGCGTGATTTGTTGCCTGTGCCGCCGGCGGTGGCGGAATATTCCACTGGTCTACGGATGGGGGATACCGCTGAACAGATGGCGAAGAGCCACGGTATTACGCGCGAAGAGCAGGATGCATTGGCGCACCGTTCGCATCAGCTGGCAGCTCGGGCCTGGCAGGAGGGTAAGCTGACGCACGAAGTCATGACCGCACGTGTGCCACCTTATCGTGAGTCGGTTTCAGAAGACAACGTGGTACGTCGCGACGGCACGCTTGCCGACTATGCCCGGCTACGCCCGGCATTTGACCGCCGCCACGGCACCGTCACCGCCGCCAACAGCACACCGCTGACCGATGGCGCGGCCGCCGTCATCATGATGAGCGAATCCCGCGCCCGCGAGCTGGGGCTTACGCCGCTGGGCTACCTGCGTAGCTACGCGTTTACCGCTATAGATGTCTGGCAGGATATGCTGCTGGGGCCTGCCTGGGCCACGCCGCTGGCGCTGGATCGCGCCGGTATCACACTGAGCGATCTGACTTTATTTGATATGCATGAAGCCTTTGCTGCCCAGACGCTGACTAATCTGAAGATGCTGGCAAGCAACCGTTTTGCTCGCGAGGTGCTTGGGCGTGAACGTGCAACCGGCGAGGTGAGCGAAGAGCAGTTCAATGTGCTCGGTGGCTCAATTGCCTACGGGCATCCGTTTGCTGCGACCGGGGCGCGCATGATTACCCAGACGCTTAACGAATTACAACGTCGAGGTGGTGGTCTGGGGTTAGTGACTGCATGTGCGGCGGGCGGCCTGGGCGCTGCAATGGTTCTGGAGGCAGAATAATGCAAACGACACCGGTATTTACTCTGGCGCTGCGCCCGGACAACGTAGCTGTAGTCACCATCGACGTACCTGGCGAAAAAATGAATACACTCAAGGCGGCATTTGGTGAGCAAGTGAGTGCTATTGTGCGCCAGCTGCGTGAAAACCACATGCTTGAGGGGGTGGTTATTATCTCCGGCAAGCCAGATAACTTTATCGCTGGCGCCGACATCAACATGATTGCGGACTGTAAAAGTGCTGCTGAGGCGCAGTCGCTGGCGCGCCAGGGACAGCAAATCATGGCCGAAATTGCCGGGTTGCCGGTACCCGTTGTCGCGGCGATTCACGGTCCTTGTCTTGGTGGCGGTCTGGAGCTGGCGTTGGCTTGCCATCGTCGCATTTGTAGCGATGATGATAAAACCCGGCTCGGCCTGCCGGAAGTTCAATTGGGTCTGTTACCTGGCTCTGGCGGCACGCAGCGCCTGCCGCGCCTTGTTGGCGTGACGTTGGCCCTTGAGATGATGCTAACTGGCAAGCAGTTACGTCCGCGTCAGGCGCTTAAAGCGGGGCTGGTGGATGACGTTGTACCGCATTCCATTTTACTGGAAAGCGCCGTCGAGCTTGCTAAAAAGCGCGATGTGTCCGCACCTAAGCTCGCATTGCGCGAGCGTTTACTGGCAGGTCAGCTTGCTCGTGCACTGCTGTTTAGCACTGTCGAAAAAAAGACGCGTCAGAAAACGCACGGTAACTATCCGGCGCCTGGGCGCATTATTGATACCGTACGCACCGGACTTGCCCACGGCAGCGCCAGTGGTTACGAGTCTGAAGCGCGGGCGTTTGGCGAGCTGGCAATGACCCGTGAGTCTGGCGCGCTGCGCCATCTTTTCTTTACCAGCACCGACATCAAAAAAGACCCCGGAAGCGCCGTTCCACCCCGTGAACTGCGTCAGATTGGCGTGCTCGGCGGCGGTCTGATGGGCGGTGGAATCGCCAACGTGACGGCAGCGAAAGGCAATCTGGCGGTGCGTATTCGCGATATCCGCGAAGACGGGATCACGCACGCGCTGAAATATACCTGGGATTTGCTCAGCACTCGCGTACGCCGTCGTCATATTAAGGCGAGCGAGCGTGACCGCGTGCTTTCACGTATTTCCGGCACAACTGATTACAGCGGTTTTCAGCACCGCGATGTGGTGATTGAAGCGGTGTTTGAAGACCTGGCGCTCAAGCAGCAGATGGTGGCTGAAGTCGAGAAGAATGCGGCAACGCATACCATTTTTGCTTCTAATACGTCGTCGTTGCCCATTCATGATATTGCCGCGCATGCACAGCGCCCGGAGCAGGTCATCGGACTGCATTTTTTCAGCCCGGTCGATAAAATGCCGCTGGTGGAAGTGATACCTCATAGTGGAACCAGTGAACAAACCATCTCTACGGTGGTGAGCCTGGCAAAGCGTCAGGGGAAAACGCCGATTGTGGTGGCAGATAAAGCGGGCTTTTATGTCAACCGTATTCTGGCACCGTATATTAATGAGGCATTGCGTTGCCTGGCAGAAGGCGAGCCTATCGAGAACATTGATGACGCGTTGGTGCAAGCGGGGTTCCCGGTGGGGCCGATTCAACTGCTTGATGAAGTGGGTATCGATGTTGGTACTAAAATCATACCGATTCTTGAACAGGCTTACGGCCCGCGCTTCGCTGCCCCTGAAAATGTTTCAGCAATTTTGAATGACGATCGCAAAGGGCGAAAAAACGGTCGTGGCTTCTATCTCTATCCCGCCAAAGGGCGTAAAAACAGTAAAAAGGCTGACCCCGCGATATATCAACTGCTGGGTGTTACGCCAGTAGCGCGTCAGTCGCAGCAGGATATTGCCCGGCGCTGCATGATGATGATGCTCAACGAAGCCGCGCGCTGTCTGAATGAGGGGGTGGTACGCAGCCCGCGTGACGGTGACATTGGCGCGGTGTTCGGCATCGGTTTTCCGCCGTTTCTTGGCGGGCCGTTTTATTATATGGATAAGCTTGGCGCCAAACGCATGGTTGAGGAGCTGGAGCAGCTTGCGGCGGGCTACGGCGAGCGGTTTGCGCCTTGTGAGGCGTTGCGGCGCATGGCGCACAACGACGTTCGCTGGTGGAGCACTGCGTCCGCTGAGTCACCGGAGGTGGCATAACAGGTCAGTATCAGGCGATGAAATGGCAATGAGCACATTCTGATGTGCTCATTTTGTAAACAGTGATAGACTAGACTTATACCATTAGGGTAAAAGACTGCGTTCCATCGAAAAAATGGTTCAGGCAAAATGCCCGGCCGTCAGCTAATCCCCATTTCTGGTGTTATACCTGGTGGAGTAAGTTGACGATTCTGGTTAACAAAAGCGGTGCAATATGCAAGTTTTTATCATGCGTCACGGCGACGCAGCCCTCGATGCCGCCAGTGATTCAGTCCGTCCGCTGACGGCGTGTGGTTGTGACGAGACCCGCCTGATGGCGAACTGGTTACAGAATCAGAAGGTGAGTATTGAACGTGTTCTGGTGAGCCCTTATCTGCGAGCCAGACAGACGCTGGAAACAGTACGCAGCGTGTTAACACTTCCGGCGACGGAGGATGTGCTGCCCGAGCTCACACCTGGTGGTGATATCGATCTCGTTGGTGACTACCTTGGGGCGCTGGCCGCTGAAGGCGTGGAGTCCGCGCTGGTGATTTCTCATCTGCCGCTCGTTGGCTACCTGGTCGCAGAACTTTGCCCGAGCGAGACTGCACCGATGTTCACCACCTCTGCCATCGCCTGCGTGACGCTGGATGCGAAAACCGGGCAGGGCGTATTTAACTGGCAGATGAGTCCGTGTAATCTGAAGATGGCAAAGGCTATCTGAGACGATTGCGCTGTGCCAGGACAGTGACTGTATCAGAGCCGCGTTTTGCGGCTCTTCTCGTTTCTGGCGTCCTGTATTCAGGGCAGTTCTGGCGGTTGCCACTCTTCGGTTTCAATCAATATCAGCAGTGCCGCATCGCCGCCGTATTCTTTCGGGGCCTGGTGAAACGCCATAATGTGGGGGTGCTGCGCCAGCCACAGCGGTGTCTGCTGTTTGAGAACGTGCTTACCGTGGCCGTGCATCACGCAGGCGCACCAGATGTGCTCGCGGCGGCAGGCGGCAATCAGTGCGCCCAGCTCCTGTTTGGCCTGAAGCTGCGTTAACCCGTGTAAATCAAGAAACAGTTCTGGCGAATAATCGCCGCGACGCAGTTTTTTCAGCTCAAACGGGCTGACATCCTGGCGCACATAGCGTGACGGCCCATCGGTTGACAACAGTGGCTGAAACTCGTCTGAAAAATAATGGCTTGCGTCAATCTGCTCGCTGATGAGCCGCTTTTGCGGCACTACACCGGGCTTTTTACGCGCAGGACGATGGACGACCGTGTCCTGAGTCAGTTTGCGGGCGCCATTCATCAACCCGCGAAACAGCGCCTTATCCTCAGGGCTGAGTGAAGATTTCTTCTTCATGCGTCTCTCGTGGATATATGAAATGTTCCGAAGTGTACCCGTTTTTGCCCGTGCCGTTAATGTGAGCCGTTCTTTTCACGTCACCAGTTGCGCTTGCCTGCTGATTTGTGACGGTGTTCGTGGCACACTAGCCGCCGAATACTATGCGATATCGTCCGGCGGAGGGCAAAAGTGGACAAAATTTTCGTCGATGAGGCAGTCAGTGAACTGCACACCATTCAGGATATGCTGCGCTGGGCCGTCAGCCGCTTTAGCGCCGCGGGTATCTGGTACGGCCACGGCACTGACAACCCGTGGGACGAAGCTGTTCAGCTGGTGCTGCCTTCGCTTTATCTACCGTTGGATATTCCTGAAGATATGCGTACCTCGCGCCTGACTTCCAGCGAGCGTCACCGCATTGTTGAGCGTGTGATTCGTCGCGTTAACGAGCGTATTCCTGTCGCCTACCTCACCAATAAAGCCTGGTTCTGTGGTCACGAATTCTATGTGGATGAGCGCGTACTGGTGCCGCGTTCGCCCATTGGTGAGCTAATTAATAGCCGCTTCGCGGGCCTGATTAACCATGAGCCGCAGCATATTCTTGATATGTGCACCGGCAGCGGCTGTATCGCTATCGCCTGTGCCTACGCTTTCCCGCAAGCAGAAGTGGACGCGGTAGATATTTCCGTCGACGCGCTGGCAGTGACTGAGCGTAATATTGAAGAGCACGGCATGTTGCATAACGTGACACCGATTCACAGTGACCTTTTCCGTGACCTGCCAAAAGTGCAATATGACGTTATTGTCACCAATCCGCCGTATGTTGACGCCGAGGACATGGGCGACTTGCCCGGTGAATACCAGCATGAGCCGGAGTTGGGGTTGGCGGCAGGTACCGATGGCCTGAAGCTGGCGCGTCGCATTCTTGCCTGTGCACCGGACTACCTGAGCGATGACGGCGTGCTGATTTGCGAAGTAGGCAACAGCATGGTGCACCTGATTGAACAGTATCCGAATGTACCCTTTACCTGGCTTGAGTTTGATAACGGTGGCGATGGGATCTTTATGCTGACCAAGGCTCAGCTTATCGCCGCACGCGAACAGTTCAGAATTTATCGTGATTAATCATAATTAAGGCGGGCAACGACCCGCCGGCTTCCATCAGAACGACAACATAACTACGGTAAGGAGCCGTGATGGCAGGGAACAGTATTGGACAACTCTTCAAAGTAACGACGTT
>JALAGK010000467.1 GCA_022712475.1 Enterobacteriaceae bacterium | reverse complement strand
GTGCAGGGGCTGTTGCAGGAGTTTTCGCTGTCTTCGCAAGAAGGCGTGGCACTGATGTGCCTTGCCGAAGCGCTGCTGCGCATCCCGGATAAAGCCACGCGCGATGCGCTCATTCGCGACAAGATCAGTAACGGTAACTGGCAGTCGCACATTGGTCGCAGCCCGTCGCTGTTTGTTAATGCGGCCACCTGGGGGCTGCTGTTCACTGGCCGTCTGGTCTCTACCCATAACGAAGCTAACCTGTCGCGCTCGCTCAACCGCATCATCGGTAAGAGTGGCGAACCGCTTATCCGTAAAGGCGTTGATATGGCAATGCGCCTGATGGGTGAACAGTTTGTGACTGGCGAAACCATTGCCGAAGCACTGGCAAACGCCCGCAAACTTGAAGATAAGGGCTTTCGCTACTCTTACGATATGCTCGGCGAAGCCGCCCTCACCGCCGCCGATGCCCAGGCCTATATGGTGTCCTACCAGCAGGCGATTCACGCTATCGGCAAAGCCTCTAATGGCCGCGGTATTTATGAAGGTCCAGGCATTTCGATTAAGCTCTCAGCCCTGCACCCGCGCTACAGCCGCGCCCAGTATGACCGCGTAATGGATGAGCTGTACCCACGGCTGAAGTCGCTCACCCTGCTGGCACGTCAGTATGATGTGGGTATCAATATCGACGCTGAAGAAGCCGACCGCTTAGAAATCTCCCTCGATCTGCTGGAGAAGCTGTGCTTTGAGCCAGAACTGGAAGGCTGGAACGGTATTGGTTTTGTTATCCAGGCCTACATGAAGCGCTGCCCATTTGTCATTGACTCGTTAATTGACCTTGCCACCCGCAGCCGTCGCCGTCTGATGATTCGTCTGGTGAAAGGCGCGTACTGGGACAGTGAAATCAAACGCGCTCAGGTAGAAGGCCTGGAGGGATACCCGGTTTATACCCGCAAGGTGTATACCGATATCTCCTATCTCGCCTGCGCCAAAAAACTGCTGTCCGTACCGAGTCTGATTTACCCGCAGTTTGCCACCCATAACGCCCATTCGCTGGCCGCTATCTATCAACTGGCCGGTCAGAACTACTACCCGGGTCAGTATGAATTCCAGTGCCTGCACGGTATGGGAGAACCACTGTATGAGCAGGTGGTGGGTAAAATCGCCGATGGAAAACTAAACCGCCCATGCCGCATTTACGCACCGGTTGGCACCCATGAAACGCTGCTGGCTTATCTGGTGCGCCGCCTGCTGGAAAACGGTGCCAACACCTCGTTTGTGAACCGTATTGCTGATGCCACGCTGCCAATTGATGAGCTGGTCGCCGACCCGGTTGAAGCCGTTGAGAAAATGGCGGCACGCGAAGGTGTGCTCGGCCTGCCACACCCGAAAATCCCGCTGCCGCGCGAGCTGTACGGTAACGACAGAGCCAACTCAGCAGGATTGGATCTGGCAAACGAACATCGCCTTGCCTCGCTCTCTTCCGCGTTACTTAACAGCGCAAGTCAGAAATGGCTGGCACTGCCACGCCTTGAGGAAGACGTGAGTGAAGGTAATATGGAGCCGGTGGTTAACCCTGCCTGCCCGGCAGATATTGTCGGTTTCGTGCGTGAAGCCAGCGAAGAGGAAATCGCCCGCGCGCTGGACAGTGCCGTTAATCAGGCTCCTATCTGGTTTGCCACGCCGCCAGCCGAGCGTGCCGCTGTGCTGGATCGCGCTGCGGTATTGATGGAGGACCAGACTCAGACTCTTATCGGCATTCTGGTGCGCGAAGCGGGCAAAACCTTCAGCAACGCCATTGCCGAAGTACGCGAAGCCGTGGATTTCCTGCGCTACTACGCCTGCCAGGTACGCCATGATTTTGATAACGAAACACATCGCCCGCTCGGCCCCGTGGTGTGCATTAGCCCGTGGAACTTCCCGCTCGCCATCTTTACCGGCCAGATTGCCGCAGCACTGGCAGCGGGCAACTGTGTGCTGGCAAAACCAGCAGAACAGACGCCGCTGATTGCCGCACAGGGAATTAATATTCTGCTGGAAGCAGGCGTGCCGCCGGGTGTGGTGCAACTGCTGCCAGGACGCGGTGAAACGGTAGGTGCCCGCCTGACAGGTGACGAACGCGTACGCGGCGTGATGTTCACTGGCTCGACCGAAGTCGCGACGCTGTTGCAGCGCAATATCGCCAGCCGTCTTGATGCCCAGGGTCGCCCGACCCCGCTCATTGCTGAAACCGGCGGCCTGAACGCCATGATTGTCGACTCTTCCGCGCTGACCGAGCAAGTAGTGATTGACGGGCTCTCCTCCGCGTTCGACAGTGCAGGCCAGCGCTGCTCGGCACTGCGTGTTCTGTGCGTACAGGAAGAAGTCGCCGAACACACGCTGAAGATGCTCAAAGGGGCAATGGCCGAGTGCCGCATGGGTAACCCAGGGCGCCTGACGACGGATATCGGTCCGGTGATTGATACCGATGCCCGTGACAATATCGAGCGCCACATCCAGACACTGCGCGCCAAGGGTCGCCACGTCTTCCAGGCCGCAATGGAAAACAGCCTTGATGCGCGCGACTGGCAAAATGGCACCTTTGTGGCACCAACGCTTATTGAACTGGAAAGCTTTGACGAGCTCAAGCGCGAGGTCTTTGGCCCGGTGCTGCACGTGGTGCGCTACCGCCGTGAGAACCTTAATGCACTGATTAAGCAGATCAACGACGCCGGTTATGGCCTGACGCTTGGCGTGCACACCCGCATTGATGAAACCATCGCTCAGGTCACCAGCCAGGCGCACGTGGGTAACCTGTACGTCAACCGCAACATGGTCGGTGCAGTGGTTGGTGTGCAGCCGTTTGGCGGCGAGGGATTGTCCGGAACCGGACCCAAGGCTGGCGGCCCACTCTATCTGTACCGCCTGCTGAGTCACCGCCCGGAAGGCGCCGTTCAGGTCACGCTGGCACGCCAGGACGCTGAGAAGCCGGTTGATACCCAGATGAAGACCGCACTGCAAAGCGCCCATCAGGCGTTGAGCGACTGGGCACAAAACCGCCCAGAGCTGCATGCCTTGTGCCTGGCCCTTGCCGAACGCGCCCAAAGCGGCACACTGCGTTTGCTGCCCGGTCCTACCGGCGAGCGCAACAGTTATAGCCTGATGCCACGCGAGCGCGTGCTGTGCGTGGCAGACAACGAGCAGGATGCGCTAACTCAGCTTGCCGCGGTTACTGCCGTTGGCAGCCGGGTGCTGTGGGCTGATGCCGATGTGCAGCGTGAGCTGGTCAAAAAGCTGCCTGAGGCGGTGAAACAACACATCACCCTCGTGAAACCTGACGCGCTCTACAACCAGCCATTCGATGCCGTAATTTATCACGGGCATTCCGATCAGCTGCGCGAACTGTGTGAAAAAGTGGCGGTCCGCGACGGCGCGATTGTCACGGTGCAGGGATTCGCCCATGGCGAAACTAATGTGTTGCTGGAGCGGCTGTATGTTGAGCGATCGCTCAGTGTGAACACTGCAGCAGCAGGCGGTAACGCCAGCCTGATGACAATCGGCTAAGGCTTCGTTACAGTGAGAAGGCTCCTGCGTCAGGAGCCTTTTTTCAAAGGAGCATTATGAAATTCACCTTGCCTGTTATTGCTGGCCTCCTGCTGACGCAAACTGCGCTGGCGGCTGAGTGCAGCAACGCCCAAACTCAGCAGGAAATGAACACCTGCGCCGCTGCGGAGTACCAGAAAGCGGACCAACAACTTAATGAAACCTACCAGGCCATGCTCAAACGTGCCAACCCCGCACAGCGTGAACTGCTCACCCAGGCTGAACAGGCGTGGATAAAAGTGCGTGATGCCGACTGCAAATTTGTCAGTTCCGGTGCCGAAGGTGGGAGTGCAGAGACGCTGGTACACAGCCAGTGCCTGACCGATAAGACACGTGAACGCACCAATTTTTTAAGCTCACTTGAGCAATGTGATGAAGGCGACCTCAGTTGCCCGTTACCGCCTGAAAATTAACGCGGACGTATGCCCTCAAGAATAATACGCTGAACATTTTCTACGGCCTGATGGAAAAAGGTGTCATCCTGTAACGTCTGGCCGCATACAGCCTCAATTTGCGTTGAAAAATCGGCGTAGTGCTGCGTCGTCGCCCAGATAGTGAAGATAAGATGATGTGGATCCCGTGGCGCAAGCTTACCTTCAGCGACCCAACCGCGGATAATGGCCGATTTTTCTTCCACCAGTTGACGCAAATCCCTTTCGAGCAGCGTTTTTAACAACGGCGCACCTTGCAGCATTTCAAGACAAAATAGCCGGGACGCCTGCGGATGATCCCGCGATACTGCCATTTTAAGGCTGATATAATCACCAATGGCCGCCAGCGGCTCCACATCGTGACGAAACGCCCGCAGAGGAGCGAGCCAGATATCCAGCAGGTCCTGCAACACGGCGATATACAGTGCCTCTTTAGAAGGGAAATAATAGAGTAAATTGGTTTTAGACACGCCCGCCTTTTCAGCCAGCCTGTCGAGGGTGGCGCCATGTAACCCAACGCGGGAAAAAATATCCAGACCCGCTCTGAGTATTGCCGCCTTTTTCGCTGCGCCCGCCTTTGCGCGCCGCCCGCTTGTCATTGCGCCTGCCACCATGCCTCTACTCCGTATCAGACCGGGGTGCAGAATAACAAATGGTACTACACAGCTAAAGGCAGCCAGGCTAAAGCAGGCATAAAAAAACCGCCGGGACATCCCGGCGGCAGGGGTACGAAGATGTCACAGCGCTTGCGCGCGCGAGCCGGTCTTCCTGTCACAACTCATCAGCTACTGCTGCGTGAACCGTGGCTATTTTTACCCCCTTTCTTACCTGCTTCTGACGCACGCTGCGGGTCATTTTTGAAGTTCCCGCCGCTTTGTTGGCCGCCTTTACGTCCTGCTGCCGAAGCTCTTTCACGATCTTCTGCGAAATTACCTGAACCACCACGATGATTTGCCATCTTGACCTCCAGAGTCGAGAATTGTTTAACATCACTCATTCAGTAACTGCAGATGCTCTTTGTTCACGGCCAGCGTCGACGCTGGTGTTTTCCGCGTAGACTTAAGCGTAGATCAGCATGACAATATGGCAAAAAAATAGTAACACATTGAAACATTCCGCATGCGTTCAGCAACGTTACGTTCCAGATAGTGCCATAACATTCTCTTATGTCCGGTAAAAATCTGCGGTAAAAAAATGTGTCCTGATACGACAAAAACCTCCTTACAACGTAGCGGCTTGCTGTAAATCATGGAAACACTGCACGGGTTTGCACTCTTGCCGCTACGGCGTATCTTTAATGAAGTGAAATCACAACACTGTTTTCAATGATGCAAATGAGGAGTACGGATATATGGCGAAGGTACTGGTGCTCTATTATTCCATGTACGGACACATTGAAACTATGGCGCAGGCCGTAGCTGAAGGGGCAAAAAAGGTCAGCGGCGTGGAAGTGACGGTAAAACGCGTCCCGGAAACGATGCCAGCAGAAGTGTTTGAAAAAGCTGGAGGTAAGAAGCAGGACATTCCTACCGCCACACCAGCGGAACTGGCAGATTATGATGCCATCATCTTCGGTACGCCTACCCGCTTTGGCAACATGTCCGGGCAAATGCGTACCTTCCTGGACCAGACCGGAGGGCTGTGGGCTTCAGGTGCGCTCTATGGCAAGCTTGCGAGCGTGTTCAGCTCCACCGGCACTGGCGGCGGCCAGGAACACACTATTTCCTCAACCTGGACCACCCTTGCCCACCACGGCATGATAATTGTACCTATCGGTTACGGCACGAAAGAGCTTTTTGATGTTTCTCACGTGCGTGGCGGCACGCCTTACGGCGCAACAACCATTGCCGGTGGCGACGGTTCCCGCCTGCCGAGCGAAGAAGAACTCAATATTGCACGCTACCAGGGCGAATATGTCGCCGGACTGGCAGTAAAATTTAAAGGCTAAAATACACAGGGGAGAAATCATGCCAAATCAACAGTCAAAGGCTCATCGCGTGGGTGAATGGGCTTCACTACGTAATACTTCACCAGAAATTGCCGAAGCCATTTTTGAAGTGGCTAATTATGACGAAAAAGAAGCTGAGAGGATCTGGGAAGAAGGCAGCGATGATGTTCTGGAACGTGCGTTTCAGAAAACGGATAAAGACGAGCTGTTCTGGGGCGAACAGACAATAGAGCGTAAAAACGTCTAAGACAGTATGCGTCCCCGCCAGGGCGGGGACGCCGCTTATGCTTAACGCACCGTATCGCGCATAACCTGCTCAAATTTCTCCATCGGGCAGAAGCCGTTTGCGTCGGTTGGGCAACCCGCCAGCTCCAGCGTTACACGCTGTGGTGGAGCCTCCAGCGACAGCACATCAGCGTTACGTAACTGCTCGCTGCTCTGATAAAGATATTCCACCTTCATTAACTCACGATTACCTTTCGTATCGTGCCAGCGCTCAAACATAATTTTGCCACCAATCGGCGTGCGCTCATTCTGGTTATGCAGTGTATAGGGCTTGAAGTCCAGTGCGGTAAGCAGTGACGCGATGTTGGAGTCATGCCCCACCAGCAATGTCACCTTCGGCCCTTTCATCCCCTGCTCCACCAGTGCATTATTGATGTATTTCACCAGCGGAGCCGCCACATTGCGCGCCACTTCAGGCGAGGTGAACAGCGTATCCTGGTAGCCGTTTTTCAACTTTGACAGTAATTGCCACTGCTTGTCGCTCTTGATTTCACCCCAGGCCACCTGGTCAAGCGGGAAACCTTCGTAATACTGAAGTGTGAAAGCATCAACCAGCGAGTTCCCCACTTTCAGCGGGCCCTTCACGCCCGGCTCTTCGTTCAGATTGGCGCTAAAGATGTCTTTGCCGCTGGTCAGGTCGCATTGTGGCTTGTCTTTGCATACGGGGGCCTGCTGGTAGTCCGCCACCTCTTCAAGCAGTTTGTAACTCTCATCAAGCTGCTCACTCTGGCGTTGTTTTTCCATTGCCTGCACGGCTGCCTGACTGAACGCCGCGTCACCGTTGGTGATAGACGGGTTAAACGTCGGATCCATCGTGCCCATCTTTGCCTGATGATGTACCAGAATGTCACAGCCCGGGAACGCGCCGGTAATGAAGAACTGTGCGGTCGCTACCGTGCGTTGCAAGCTGTTGGCGTAGGCGTAAACCGCATCCGGCGTTGGACATTCGCCCACCTTCACCAGGCCCTGCTGCGCCAGCCACTCGCGCATGTAGCGCCCCATGTAAACTTCCAGCACGCCACCTTTGGTGGTGAGCTGCCCGCCGGGAACTTCCCACTTGGGCCAGGCGCGCGGCGTGGCTTGCTCAAGCACGCTGCCGTTGTTGGCAAGCGGCGCACGCAGGTTGTGGCGGCTCATTAACAGAACCTGCTGGAGCGTATAGCCTTCAGGCGCATCCTGCGCCTGCTCTGCGGCAAACAGCACTGGACTTAACAACGCAGCAGATATCAGCGTAGCAACTCGCAATTTCTTCATCTCTCGGTCTCCTTAACCGGCTATTTCAGGCAAAGCAGTGTGCCAGAAATTGCGCAAAGCGCTTTTGCTGTATCTCGCAAAAACGATAATTAAGCTACTGAAGAAAAAACGATTGTGGCAGAAAAACGGGCCGTTGCGGCCCGTTACGATAGCGTTATTCTGCGCGTGGTTGCAGCAGTGCGGCGACGGAGCGAACATCATTACCGCTTGGCGACTGATGTATACGCAGACCAAACTCATCAATCACCGCATAAATATGGTCAAAGATATCTGCCTGAATGGATTCATACTCAAGCCAGACCACGGTGTTGGTGAAAGCATAAATTTCCAGAGGAAGGCCGGTGTCGGTCGGCTCAAGCTGGCGCACCATCAGCG
>JALAGK010000466.1 GCA_022712475.1 Enterobacteriaceae bacterium | reverse complement strand
ATCTGGCACTGTCTGGCAAACATATCAGTTGCCAGAATGAAATTGGGATGGTGCCCATTTCTGAAGAAGAAGTGACGCAGGAAGACGTTGAAAATGTCGTCCACACCGCGAAATCAGTGCGTGTACGTGACGAGCACCGCGTCCTTCATGTTATACCGCAGGAATACGCGATCGATTATCAGGAAGGTATTAAAAATCCGGTAGGACTGTCCGGCGTTCGTATGCAGGCGAAGGTGCACTTGATCACATGCCATAACGATATGGCAAAAAACATCGTTAAAGCCGTTGAACGATGCGGACTAAAAGTTGACCAACTCATTTTCGCCGGTCTTGCGGCGAGTTATTCGGTGTTAACCGAAGATGAACGTGAGCTGGGTGTCTGCGTTGTTGATATCGGCGGTGGTACAATGGATATTGCCGTCTATACAGGCGGTGCGCTGCGCCACACTAAAGTTATCCCTTATGCGGGTAACGTTGTGACCAGCGATATTGCTTACGCCTTTGGCACGCCGCCAAGCGATGCAGAGGCAATCAAAGTGCGCCACGGCTGTGCTTTGGGCTCGCTTGTCGGTAAAGATGAAAGCGTTGAAGTACCCAGTGTAGGTGGCCGTCCGCCGCGCAGCCTTCAACGCCAGACGCTCGCTGAGGTTATTGAGCCGCGCTATACCGAACTGCTCAACCTGGTGAACGAAGAGATTTTGCAACTGCAGGAGCAGCTGCGCCAGCAAGGCGTGAAACATCATCTTGCAGCAGGCATTGTGCTGACTGGCGGAGCCGCGCAAATTGAGGGCCTGGCGGCCTGTGCGCAGCGCGTGTTCCACACGCAGGTTCGTATTGGACAGCCGTTGAATATTACCGGGCTGACTGACTATGCCCAGGAACCGTACTACTCGACGGCAGTAGGTCTGCTGCACTATGGGAAAGAATCCCATCTCAGTGGTGAAGCGGAAGTGGAAAAACGGGCCTCAGTCGGCTCGTGGGTTAAGCGAATTAACGGTTGGCTGAGAAAAGAGTTTTAATTTTTTTAAGAGACCGTAGAAAATTAACGGTTTCAGGTGACAGGCACAAAACGGAGAGAAACTATGTTTGAACCTATGGAACTGACCAACGACGCGGTGATTAAAGTCATCGGCGTCGGTGGTGGCGGCGGTAACGCCGTAGAGCACATGGTGCGTGAGCGCATCGAAGGTGTAGAGTTCTTTGCGGTGAATACCGATGCTCAGGCGCTGCGTAAAACAGCGGTTGGCCAGACGATTCAGATTGGTAACTGCATCACCAAAGGGCTTGGCGCAGGAGCTAACCCGGAAGTGGGTCGTAACGCTGCGGATGAAGACCGTGACGCGCTACGTGCGGCACTCGAAGGCGCTGACATGGTGTTCATCGCCGCAGGTATGGGCGGTGGTACCGGTACGGGTGCTGCGCCTGTTGTGGCGGAAGTGGCCAAAGACCTGGGCATCCTGACCGTTGCTGTTGTCACCAAGCCATTTAATTTCGAAGGCAAAAAGCGTATGGCCTTCGCAGAGCAGGGTATCAGCGAACTGTCCAAGCACGTGGATTCCCTGATTACTATCCCGAATGACAAGTTGCTCAAAGTGCTGGGTCGTGGTATTTCGCTGCTCGACGCCTTTGGCGCGGCAAACGACGTACTTAAAGGCGCGGTACAGGGTATTGCCGAACTGATTACCCGCCCGGGTCTGATGAACGTTGACTTTGCCGATGTGCGCACGGTGATGTCCGAAATGGGCTATGCGATGATGGGCTCCGGCGTGGCGCAGGGTGAAGACCGTGCAGAAGAAGCTGCGGAAATGGCAATTTCCAGTCCGCTGCTGGAAGATATCGATCTTTCTGGCGCGCGCGGCGTGCTGGTCAATATCACTGCGGGCTTTGACTTGCGTCTGGATGAATTTGAAACCGTAGGTAATACCATCCGCGCGTTTGCTTCTGATAATGCCACCGTAGTTATTGGTACTTCCCTTGACCCGGAAATGAACGACGAGCTGCGCGTGACCGTTGTTGCAACTGGTATCGGCATGGACAAACGTCCGGAAATTACGCTGGTGACTAATAAGCAGCAGGTTCAGCCGCAGGGCATGGACAGGTTCCAGCAGCACGGTATGACGCCGCTTAACCAGGAGCAGAAGTCCGTCGCGAAAGTGGTTAATGATAACAGCACTCAAACGGCGAAAGAGCCTGATTATCTGGATATTCCGGCCTTCCTGCGCAAGCAGGCTGACTAAGAATAAACCGGAAGTTGGGGTTTTTACGCTCTTTGTGCTAAACTGCCCCGCCGATGGGGATGTACACTATTGGCTGGATGAGTAATTTGGCGAGATTATACGATGATCAAACAAAGGACATTAAAACGTATCGTTCAGGCGACTGGCGTCGGTCTTCATACCGGCAAAAAAGTCACCCTGACGCTACGCCCTGCGCCGGCAAATACCGGGGTCATCTATCGTCGCACAGACTTGAATCCACCGGTGGATTTCCCGGCAGATGCAAAATCAGTGCGAGATACAATGCTCTGTACTTGCCTGGTTAACGAGCATGATGTGCGGATTTCTACTGTAGAGCACCTCAATGCTGCCCTGGCGGGTCTGGGTATCGACAACATCATCGTTGAAGTTGATGCGCCAGAAATTCCCATCATGGATGGCAGTGCTGCACCGTTCGTTTATCTGTTGCTGGATGCCGGCATTGATGAACTGAACGTCGCGAAGAAATTTGTCCGCATTAAAGAGACTGTCTGCGTTGAAGACGGTGACAAGTGGGCTGAGTTCAAGCCGTACAATGGTTTTACGCTCGATTTCACTATCGACTTTAACCATCCGGCTATTGATGCCAGCAGCCAGCGTTATCGCATGAACTTCTCCGCAGATGCCTTTACGCGTCAGATCAGCCGCGCACGTACCTTCGGTTTTATGCGCGATATCGAATACCTGCAGTCTCGCGGCCTGTGCCTGGGCGGTAGTTTTGACTGTGCTATCGTGGTAGATGATTATCGCGTACTGAACGAAGACGGCCTGCGTTTTGAAGACGAATTTGTGCGTCACAAAATGCTTGATGCAATCGGCGATCTGTTCATGTGTGGTCACAACATTATTGGTGCTTTCACGGCGTACAAATCCGGTCATGCACTGAATAACAAACTCCTTCAGGCTGTATTAGCAAAACAGGAAGCTTGGGAATTTGTGACCTTTGAAGACGAAGCTGAACTTCCGCTGGCGTTTAAAGCCCCTTCTATGGTGATGGCGTAAGCATTTACGCTGTGCTGTAACAAAGACGACTGGTTAACCTGGTACTCTCTCCGTCCAGGCGAGCCAGTCGTTTTTTTATTCCTTCTCAATATATCTTCCACTGTTTTTCACAGGCGACGTTTGCTGCGTATGGGAACTTATTCTGTTGCTGATTAATTGTGCGAGCTGTCTTCAGGGCGAGTTGATTACTAATGCTGCATAGCAGGATTGATGATACTATCGGGCGAATTTATCGTTATGGACTACGGTGTTTTTGACTTCTGGTGAAGCTGTGACAGGTATTTTTACTCGCTGGCGACAATTAGGTATTCGTTATTTCTGGCCACATCTCCTGCTGGGGATGGTTGCGGCCAGTTTTGGCCTGCCTGCGCTTAGTAACAATACACACCTTTCGCTGTCAGAATCGGCTTCAAGTAACAATGCCGAGCGTCGCGTCATTCGTTTTGACAGCCTTGCGCTGTTGCAACAGGAAACGAACCGCCGTGCATCATTCAGCGTTGACTACTGGCACCAGCACGCTATTCGTACCGTTATCCGGCATCTTTCTTTTGCGCTGACGCCGCAAACGTTGCCTGTAGCAGAAGCTGCTTTACCGCTTCAGGCACAGCATCTTGCTTTGCTTGATACGCTCAATGCACTGTTAACGCAGCAAAAAGCATTTCCACCTGTGCTCAACATTGCGTCAGGTTCTGTCCCTGAGTTTCACAGCCAGAGGATTAGCGTTGTCCACTGGTTGAACAAGACCCAAGGGATTCGTGCCGGACCTGCCCACCTCAGCTAAAAAATCATTCTCGGTTTTCTTCTAATTATTATGACCTCACAGGCTGAGGTGTTTGAGATTTTATTATGCTTATCAAAATGTTAACCAAAGTATTCGGCAGCCGTAACGATCGTACTCTGCGCCGTATGCGTAAAATTGTTACTAAAATCAACGCAATGGAACCAGCGCTGGAAAAGCTGTCTGATGACGAGCTGAAGGCGAAAACCGCGGAGTTCCGCGCACGTCTGGAGAAAGGAGACTCTGTTGAAACGCTGCTGCCGGAGGCTTTTGCGGTTGTGCGCGAGGCCAGCAAGCGTGTGTTTGGCATGCGTCACTTTGATGTGCAGCTGCTTGGCGGTATGGTACTTAATGACCGCTGCATCGCAGAGATGCGTACAGGTGAAGGTAAAACTCTGACCGCGACGTTGCCCGCTTATCTTAACGCCCTGAGCGGCAAGGGTGTGCATGTCGTGACCGTCAACGACTACCTGGCGCAGCGTGACGCTGAAAATAACCGCCCGCTGTTTGAGTTCCTGGGCCTGAGTGTAGGTATTAACCTGCCTGGCATGCCGGCACCGGCTAAACGTGAAGCCTATGCGGCTGATATCACTTACGGTACCAACAACGAATACGGCTTTGACTACCTGCGCGACAACATGGCATTCAGCCCTGAAGAGCGTGTTCAGCGTAAACTTCACTACGCGTTGGTGGATGAGGTTGACTCGATTCTTATCGATGAAGCCCGTACACCACTGATTATTTCTGGTCCGGCTGAAGACAGCTCCGAGCTGTATCGCCGCATGGACAAAATCATCCCGAGCCTGATACGCCAGGAGAAGGAAGATTCAGATACCTTCCAGGGGGAAGGCCACTTCTCTGTTGATGAAAAGTCACGTCAGGTGAACCTGACCGAGCGTGGGCTGGTATTGGTTGAAGAACTGCTGGTTAAAGAAGGCATTATGGAAGAGGGCGAGTCGTTGTATTCGCCTAACAACATTATGCTGATGCACCACGTGACTGCTGCGCTGCGTGCCCATGCGTTATTTACTCGCGATGTTGATTACATTGTTAAAGATGGCGAAGTTATCATCGTTGATGAGCACACGGGGCGTACCATGCAGGGTCGCCGCTGGTCTGATGGTCTGCACCAGGCCGTTGAAGCCAAAGAAGGCGTGCAGATTCAGAATGAAAACCAGACGCTGGCATCTATTACCTTCCAGAACTACTTCCGTCTGTATGAGAAGCTGGCGGGCATGACAGGTACGGCAGACACCGAGGCTTTCGAGTTCAGCTCCATCTATAAACTCGATACCATTGTTGTGCCGACTAACCGTCCAATGGTACGTAAGGACCTCGCGGATCTGGTTTATATGACCGAAGCCGAAAAATTTGCGGCTATCATCGAAGATATCAAAGAACGTACCAGCAACGGTCAGCCAGTACTGGTGGGCACTATCTCCATCGAAAAATCAGAATTGGTGTCTGATGCGCTGCAAAAAGCGGGTATTAAGCACAACGTACTGAACGCCAAATTCCACGCCCACGAAGCAGAAATTGTGGCTCAAGCGGGGTACCCATCAACGGTCACCATCGCAACTAACATGGCTGGTCGTGGTACTGACATCGTACTGGGGGGGAGCTGGCAATCTGAAGTTGCCGCGCTGGAAAATCCGAGCGACGCACAAGTGACTGATATCAAATCGGAATGGCAGAAGCGCCATGATGCAGTGCTGGCATCAGGTGGTCTACATATTATCGGTACCGAGCGTCATGAATCACGTCGTATTGATAACCAGCTGCGTGGTCGTTCTGGTCGTCAGGGTGACCCGGGTTCATCACGCTTCTACCTGTCTATGGAAGATGCGTTGATGCGTATCTTCGCCTCCGATCGTGTTTCCAGCATGATGCGCAAACTGGGTATGAAGCCGGGCGAAGCTATTGAGCACCCGTGGGTCACTAAAGCGATTGCTAACGCACAGCGTAAAGTAGAAAGCCGCAACTTTGATATCCGTAAACAGCTGCTGGAATATGATGACGTTGCCAACGATCAGCGCCGTGCTATCTA
Organism: Enterobacteriaceae bacterium; assembly: GCA_022712475.1. Lineage (GTDB taxonomy): Bacteria > Pseudomonadota > Gammaproteobacteria > Enterobacterales > Enterobacteriaceae > Tenebrionibacter. The sequence continues at coordinate 896 of JALAGK010000466.1, read as the reverse complement.
TACACAGCGTAACGAGTTGCTGGATGTGGCTGATGTCAGCGAGACTATTAACAGCATTCGCGAAGACGTATTCAAAGCCACCATTGATAACCACATTCCGCCACAGTCTCTGGAAGAAATGTGGGACGTGGAAGGGTTGCAGGAGCGCCTGAAGAACGACTTTGACCTGGATCTGCCAATTGCGCAGTGGCTGGATAAAGAGCCGGAGCTGCATGAAGAAACCCTGCGCGAGCGTATTCTGCAAAACGCCATCGACGTGTATAAACAAAAAGAAGAGGTGGTCGGTGATGAAATGATGCGCCACTTCGAAAAAGGTGTCATGTTGCAAACGCTGGATTCCCTATGGAAAGAGCACCTGGCGGCGATGGACTATTTGCGCCAGGGCATCCACCTGCGTGGTTATGCACAAAAAGATCCGAAGCAGGAATATAAGCGCGAATCCTTCGCCATGTTTGCAGCGATGCTGGAATCACTGAAGTATGAAGTGATCAGTACCCTGAGCAAGGTTCAGGTACGCATGCCGGAAGAAGTTGAGGCGATGGAACAGCAGCGTCGTGAAGAGGCCGAACGTCTGGCTCAGATGCAGCAACTCAGTCACCAGGATGATGATGCGCTTGCCGCTGAAGATCTCGCTTCCCGTTCCGGTGAGCGTAAGGTTGGCCGTAACGATCCTTGCCCATGTGGGTCCGGTAAAAAGTACAAGCAGTGCCACGGCCGTCTGAGCTGAGGTAAAAATTGATAACAGGGCGCAGCATGCTGTGCCCTTCAGATTGCTGACAAAGAAGGAAAAAACTGTTTTTTCCTTCTTTGTAGTTAGCAGGTGAAAATCAATAAATTGATTTTCCTTATATTTTATTGGGTATCATCCATCCTGTCTGTAACAGGATGCGGTTTGT
>JALAGK010000465.1 GCA_022712475.1 Enterobacteriaceae bacterium | reverse complement strand
GTGTATTCTTGAGCGCGTATTGGCCGGTGAAGAGCTGGGACCGGTGATGTCGCAATGGAGTGGAATTAGTGAAATTGGTCGTAAAGAAGGGGCAATTGGCGTCTTTACCGCAGGCCATCTCACACGCAGTAGCGTCTATCATCAGGCCGTGCTGCTGGCGCTCAGTCCGTTTCACAACGCCATTTATGGTTAATCGCCCGTTTTAAGTAACACCTGCTCAAGCCAGGCACGCAGCTCCGGCGGCGCGGATTTGAGACTGTTAGAGCCGCGTGTAATGGTGGCAATGCCCGCTCCGAGCTCGTTTTTAAGCTCACGCTGGCTCATTTCTCCACGCAATAACTCTTCAATAATACGGATGCGGGTGCCAAGTGCATCCCGCTCATCCGGGGTGAGCATCAGCGTCAACAAAGGCAAATGCAAACCTTGTTCAAACGCCTGCTGCAACAGCGCCACAAAGCGTAGCCACTCTTTATTGTTTTGCTCCGCCTGCGCCGCTGAATACTGAGATAACTGAGACATGTTATGCCGCTCCACCGTAAAAATACTATCTAACTAGTACAGCAGCATAACATACCGTCAGCCAAAATCAGTAGCGCATCTGCCACTCTGCATCGGTCATCAATACCGGCGTTTTATCCTTACCAGAGAAGTAACGGTAGTAGGCATCATACGCCAGCACGTTTTTCACGTAGCCGCGAGTTTCAGAAAACGGAATGCTTTCCACAAACGCCACGGCATCGATGCGACCGCCGCTGTTACCACGCCAGGTTCTCACCCTGCCAGGACCCGCATTGTAGGCTGCAGACGCAAAGATGCGATTGTAGCCAAACTGCTCATAGACCTGCTGGAGGTAGCTAGTCCCCAGGTTGATATTCATATCCGGGTCAAGCAACTGGTTAGTACCAGAGTAAGGAATACCGGCTATTTTCGCCGTATGGGCGGCCGTAGCGGGCATCAGCTGCATCAGCCCCGTCGCACCAACCGGTGAGCGCACTTTCGGGTTCCAGGCACTCTCCTGGCGTGCTATCGCCATTGCATAACTGGATGAAATATCTTTGCTGCGGGTGTAGCTGTCGAATGTTGACTGCCACGCCAGTGGGAAGCGTTCTTCAAGATGATCCCAAAGTTTACCGGCGATCGTCGCCTGCACGCTGAGATCCCACCATCCCTGGTTAAACGCGTAACGTGCAAGACCAGCCTGTTCGTCTCTGGTGCGGCTGGTCACAAGATTTGCCCACTCACCGCGTGCAGTGTTATCCATACTCCAGTACATCAGCTCGCGTACGCGGTTCATCTCCGGCCCTTGCACCAGAATGGGGTTCACCGCCGGGGCTTTGTCGATACGCAACGTATAATTTTCACCCAGTCGCTGTGCAGCCGACATGGGGTAGAAACCTCGCCCGCGCATCAGTTCATGCAGGATAGCTTTAGCCTCCTCATCCCGCCCGCGCTCAAGCAGCAAATCTGCTTGCCAGTAACGCCATTCATCTTTGCTTTTTGCCTCCATCGGCAACCGCGCAAGCCAGGTGTTCAGGCCATGTCTGTCGCCTGCTCCCAGCGCCATACGCACGCGCCGTTCCAGCAGTGACGTAGACTCAGAGCGCATAATCACGCTGTCGCGCCAGTCAGCCTGCTCGGCGGTAATGTCGTTGCCCATCAGGCGCCAGGCCACAATATCCTTAAGCTCCTGCGTCTGTTCTTCAGTTAGCTGCTGTGCCTGGGCAAGCGTTGGGATCATCAGCCTGGCGTTTTCGGCATCCTGGCGGGCAACGCTTGCGAATGCCACCGCGGCCATCTGGCGAGTAAAATTGGTTGCACTCACGCTACTGGCAAAGCTCATTACGCTGGCAGGGTTTGCTGCCAGTGAGCTTATCGCGCCTGCAACTGTTCCGTAGCCTGCTGGCATGTCTGCCGCAAGGCGTGACACCAGCGAGGTATTGCCCGCTTTCATTGCCAGGCGAATACGCTCAAGGTAATCTTCTGCCGACTGCGTGCCTGAGCTGCGCCAGGCCTGGAACAGCCGGTCACAGGCTGCAGGCTGGTTCTTGCCGGTCATCCACAACTCGTGCGCGCCGCGCCAGGCATCAGATGCCATCCCGGTATTCCATTTGGCATAGTAAAAATTGCACTTCGCTTCCACTGAACCCGGCTCTTCGGGGCTGAAGGCCAGAATGCCTCGCCAGTCTTCACGTCGCGCCAGTTCGTTGACGAAGCGCGATTTCAGGCTGCGCGCCAACGGAAGTGTGGGATAAGCCTGCACAAACTGCGTCACGCTGACCGAAGGCTCATTTTTTAAATCGTCGGTTAACTGGCGGTATTCAAGGTAGGGATACAGCGGATAATCCCGAAGGGTGGGCATCAGTTGCGCGACCACATCCATTTGCTTGTTGTCCCAGGCCTGCTTGACCTGCGCGTACCGGTTGCGTTGCTCATCCAGCGAATCGGCCTGTACCGCCTGACTGAAACTCAGCAGACAGACGCTGAATGCCAGGGTACGCCAGACTGCCTGTTTGGCTCTTCCCACAAAAATTCCTCGCGTTATTGTTGTATGCCACTACGGCGTCATGCCGCTGAAAATAATTGTTTAATGCTAACCGGGGGATGACGGTTATGCCATGTTCCGGACAGTTTTTTACTCTCCTGAGCGCAGTTTTGGTCAAAACAGGCCTGTGCCACGCACTCGTCATGTACACCATTGTGCGCGGGTAATGCTATCGCTTTCATTGCTTTCAGTGCGTTGTGCAAGGCAGCACGAAGAATACGGAATCTGCCCCGGTCGCTGGCTGGGATTAACGTTTGAAAAAGGCTAAACTTCGCCCCTGAGACGAATCATTTATCCATTATAAAGAGGCGAAGTCGCAACGTGGCTCAATTCGTTTATACCATGCACCGCGCCGGCAAAGTTGTGCCGCCGAAGCGTCATATTCTCAAGAACATCTCTCTGAGCTTTTTCCCTGGCGCAAAAATCGGCGTGCTGGGTCTTAACGGCGCCGGTAAATCTACTCTGCTGCGCATTATGGCCGGTATTGATACCGATATTGAAGGCGAAGCACGTCCGCAGCCGGGGCTGAAAGTGGGCTATCTGCCCCAGGAGCCGAAGCTTAACCCAGAACACACCGTACGTGAGTCGATAGAAGAGGCCGTTTCTGAGGTGGTTAATGCCCTCAAGCGCCTGGATGAAGTCTACGCACTCTATGCTGACCCGGACGCTGACTTTGACAAGCTCGCCGCTGAGCAGGGCAAGCTCGAAGAAATCATTCAGGCCCATGACGGTCACAACCTGAACATGCAGCTTGAGCGTGCGGCCGATGCGCTGCGTCTGCCGGACTGGGAGGCGAAAATCGAGAACCTCTCCGGTGGTGAGCGCCGCCGCGTGGCGCTGTGCCGCCTGCTGCTTGAAAAGCCGGACATGCTGCTGCTCGACGAACCGACTAACCACCTGGACGCCGAATCCGTTGCCTGGCTTGAGCGCTTCCTGCACGACTTTGAAGGCACCGTGGTGGCCATTACCCACGACCGTTACTTCCTTGATAACGTCGCAGGCTGGATTCTGGAGCTTGACCGTGGTGAAGGTATTCCGTGGGAAGGCAACTACTCTTCCTGGCTTGAGCAGAAAGACCAGCGTCTGGCGCAGGAGGCTTCTCAGGAAGCCGCTCGCCGCAAATCCATTGAGAAAGAGCTGGAGTGGGTACGCCAGGGGGCCAAAGGTCGCCAGTCAAAAGGCAAAGCACGTCTGGCCCGCTTTGAAGAGCTCAACAGCGTTGAGTACCAGAAGCGTAACGAAACCAGTGAGCTGTTTATTCCGCCTGGACCGCGCCTTGGCGATAAAGTGCTGGAAGTAGAAAACCTGACCAAATCCTACGGCGATCGCGTGTTAATTGACGGGCTGTCATTCTCCATTCCGAAAGGCGCCATTGTCGGTATCATCGGCCCGAACGGCGCGGGTAAATCCACGCTGTTTCGTATGATTACCGGTGCCGAGCAGCCGGACTCTGGCACCATTACGCTTGGTGACACCGTCAAAATCGCCTCTGTTGATCAGTTCCGCGATGCAATGGACGACAAGAAAACAGTCTGGGAAGAAGTGTCCGGCGGTCTGGATATCATGAAGATCGGTAACACTGAAATCCCAAGCCGTGCCTACGTGGGCCGCTTTAACTTTAAAGGCACCGATCAGGGCAAACGCGTAGGCGAGCTGTCCGGCGGTGAGCGCGGACGTCTGCATCTTGCCAAACTGCTGCAGGTTGGCGGTAACATGCTGCTGCTTGACGAACCAACCAACGATCTGGACATCGAAACCCTGCGCGCGCTGGAAAACGCCCTGCTGGAGTTCCCGGGCTGCGCAATGGTTATCTCGCATGACCGCTGGTTCCTGGACCGCATCGCGACCCACATTCTGGACTACCAGGATGAAGGTAAAGTGGAGTTCTTTGAAGGTAACTTCACCGAGTACGAAGAGTACAAGAAACGCACCCTGGGTGCTGAGGCGCTGGAACCTAAGCGCATCAAGTACAAGCGTATTAC
>JALAGK010000464.1 GCA_022712475.1 Enterobacteriaceae bacterium | reverse complement strand
GTTGCGTGGGTGGCGTAACGCGTAACGTCGAGAGGTGTCATGTTCTGGTGGGTAAAGAACGTAATGGAGTAGAGGATGTCCGTCCACGGGCCGGCAGGAATGGGGAGTGGATCGGCCTGATCGTCTGGGTTAAACCGGGTATGCCAGTACAGTTGCGAGTTGCTTTTCTCGGTGAGATTTTGCTCGAATCGCAGCGCGCGCGTAAGCACCTGCATCGGGCGTATGACCCTAATAGGGGGCTGACCTTCACACTCGATGACACACTCGGGCTGCCAGGTATCGCCGAAAGCCTGCTCAATTTCAAAATCAACATCCGAAACGTAATTCATCGCCGGAACAAAGTTGTTCGGGATAAGCCAGTCTGCTTCATTGTCGGAGTAAACTGCATAGCGCTTGGAAATGCGCCCCGGCGCAAACTCTTTCAGACCCTGAATAAAGGGCAAATGTTCACGCTTCTTGAACTTCCGCTCGAGATGGATCTCCAGTTCCGGCAGATTGAGTTCACTGAATAGCGCTGAAGGAATAAAGGCCGGCAGCGGGGAACGTCCCGTCGAACGGTCTGCCTCCGGTTGGCCCATCCGCGACCATTGGGTGGTGAGTTGTCGTTTTAATGTCGGCAGCAACTCCATCATGATCGAACGGGGAGGCGACCACAGTACGCGCTGAAGTTGCTCGTCAGTGATGCGCAGCGCATAGAACAGATACTTCTCCAACTCCTGCTGCCATGCATGTTGTTCGCTCACGGCGGTAATCAGGTGGAGCATACGATCAAGATGGTCGAGAGACTCTCGCTTTGCCTGCGGTTTATTCAGCAATGACCAGATATTACTTCCAGGGATCTTCATGCTCAACCAGTCAAGTGTCGCCATTGCTGCCTGCATTTTCTGAATATGAATGTTGCCCATCGGCAACGACTTCCCTTTTATCTCTGGATTAATGAGTTCTTCATAGCGTTGATAAGCGACGCGGTCTCGGCCAAATTCGGACAGGACTGCGATCATCCACGGACGCATGGTTCTTGAACGACCGGCACGCCCTTTACGCTGCAAATAGGAGGCAACGTTACGTGGTGCTTTATGCTGAATAACCATGCCAACGGAGGGATCGTTAAAGCCCACCTCCAGCGACGCGGTTGCAATTACCACTTCCGCTCTAGGATCGACCCCGACGTCCTGACTGGACGTTCGGGCAACGATGGCCCGGTCATTTTCGTCAAGTGGGTGACCAATATCCTGCGCGATACGCCAGTTCTGTCCTGCCAAAGTCAGCGTATGGCTGTTTTGCGGTGTTTCCAGACGCTGAGCGGCCAGCGGCGGTTTCGCAACGTATAAGTTTTGACCACGCGACCGCCAGCCTTCGGCGTCACACAGTTGATGGTAAAGTCGGTTATTGGTATCCAGATCGTCGGTGAAGACGAAGGTTTTTTGCCCCCACGTTCCGCGTGATTTTTTCCTTTTCGTATCCAGAATACGCCGGGCGAGCATGCTGGTCTGGATAGTAGTAGACAGCAGGGCGGTTTGCGAGACCGGATCACCGCGTAATGCCAGCAGATATTCAGCCCCTTCATCTTCCATTTCGTGGAGCTTCGGTTCGATAAGAGCCACATGTTTTTTATGCGCGCCTACCAGATCGGCGAAGAAACGTTCGGCGTCACTTAGCGTTGCCGACAGCCCGACAAAATGGGGGCGGCTGCGTGCAAGTTGCATCCAGCGTCGCAGCAGATAGGCTGTCTGCGCACCGGTATTCCCCACATAGGTGTGTACTTCATCCAGCAGGACTACCGGCGGCGGTGTTACGCCAATGCCAACGCCAAATAGGTGATTCGTTTGGTTATTCCCGAGGTGCTGATTGAGCATTTCGGTGGTAGTAAACAGGATGTCAGGCGGGTTTTTCATCAGCGAGACGCGGGTCAGGATCACTTCGTCACTGTCTACGCTGTGATCGCAGTGGCTACAACGAAGAATCTCTCTTTTCGCTTTGATATCTTCTGCTTTCCAGTGCATTTGCCCCGGACATTTCGGCGTGGTGCAACGGAGTAAATCAAAGGGCATATCCTTGTCTTTATCTTTCGTTGCGTATTGATGGTTGAACGGGGTGTCACCGAAAAAAGAACCAATACGGATCTTGCGTCCTGCCAGTGCTAGGGCCTGACTGTCGAGTCCACGACATTTGCCCCAGGTTTCCATGAGCTGATCTTTAAGCAGTTCTTTACGCGGATACAGTGCCAGCGTCCTGACCCGCTGTGCGTTGTCGCGCTGAATATCATTGAGGAGCGAGGTGAGTGCCGGGAGATAGAACGCCAGCGTTTTACCACTCCCCGTACCGGCACAGACAATGGTCCCGGTGGCTTCTTTCGCGTGAGCATGATGACTATGAAAGTGCCAGGCGCGCAAAATACGTTCGGTTGAGCGTTCCTGAAAGCCGGCAATGGAAAAATCGCCGATCAGTCGGGAAAGCGCCTGGCGTTTAATCTCGTTCATCCACGGGACGTCGACCCATTTGCTCAGCACCGTTTGCGCCGGAAGTTCCCGCTTCGGATAGTTGCGCGGGCGACGGACGAAACGGTAGTCGGCGACAAGCGTCCGGGCTCGCTGAAGCGGTTGATCGCGGAACCATTGACGCTGGTGGCGGAACAGGTAGACCGATTCCGCCATACGCGTGCGGTAGCGCGTCCCCCCTTTGCTGGTCGGGACGCTGAAGAGCATGGCAGCATTCTGCAGTTCTGCCAGTAACGACTCTGCATCTTCGTAGGGCAGGTGCCGGGTAAAGAGTGAGATGATATCGGCATGGGTAAATGCGCCATCCGTATCCCCCCAGACCAGCAGTTCCGCTTCCCGCTCTTCGAGCAGGTCCAGCGCCTGGTGCAAGTGGGACAAATCAGCCGTAGACATAAACTATTTCCTTGTGATCACGAACTCATCCAGCATCTCTTCATCCCTTAACCACTCAAGCACCTCGGGCGTCAGGGCACTTAACGTCGGGCGGAGACTCTGCGGGCCATTAATGCTATTGAAAAATGCTTGCACCACGTCAGGCCAGTCTGTTTTCATCATGCCGCGCAGGGAATACAGTTTTTCGGCGAGCGCTTTGATTTGGTGAATCTTTTCACCGCTTACTGGGTGGCACTGCGTTAAGTTTTCGAAATCCTGACGTCGACGCTCATAGTCGGAGGCGATATCGTCAAATTTGTTCGCATTTTTTTGGAAATTCAGTGTCTTGTCATCGACATGAACCTGCTGATGTAACTCTTCCAACCATGCATCCCAGGCATCTTTCAGTTCTTTGCTCAGGTCCTTGTGTAGGGTGCCGAGTTGGCTGACGCAATGGGTCAAGGAATCATTCTGGATGATGTCGTAAGCGGTAGGTTCCTCTGAAGCGGCCAGCGTCTCATCTAGAGAGTTCTGTGGCGACTCTTCCTGATCTACAAGGTTTTCTTCCTCGCCGGGATTGTTTACCGACTGGTTTTTCAGCCAGCGTCCCCACTGTAACTTGAGACTTTTGACGCTGTTCGCGGCAGCGATCAGTTCGCTACGCTGCTCGTCATTCCAGGTAACCGCAATGCCCCGCGGGAGTTGTTGCTGGGCTGGATATTGCTGTTTAAGCAATGCAAACTTATCGGCAATGGTGTTAGTTTTGCTGCACACCAGATTACATTTATCGATGATTTGTGAGGCCTTACCAGCCTGAACGCTAAGATCGAGTTCTTTTTGCATTTCAGCCAGTTGTTGGCGCAAGGTGGTCATTGATCGGCTCCAGAGGCGATGATATCGCTCACAAGTGTTTTCAGACGGTCATTCACTTTATTCAGAGCAAGAGTCAGTTGCTGGATATCCCCTTTGGCGTTCATCTGCTGGAGTGTGAACGCGATCTTGGGTTGTACCAGTTGCCATTGCGCAAGTACGCTGCTGATTCTTGAAACGTAGTCACCGTCAAGCCGACAGATCTCCAGCCACAATTTCCCACTATCTTTCTGTTTTTCAATGGAAAGTAACGAAATTAACGTCGCCAGACTCTCCTCGGCGTCGGTTCTGAGGGCTTCAATTTCACCCAGCAGCCACGAAGATGGTTTGTACTGAGCGCTGCCTGTGGGATAGTGCTCGGTCCGCACAGTCTCAATAAACGTCTGCCAGTCGTTCAGTTGGCTGAGGAAATCGTCGCTATCTTTAATGTTGGCAAAGAGATGAACATTTTTTAGCGTGCTGGCAAGTTCCTGTTTGACGGAGAGCGCCGCACGTTCAATTTCCGCACCAAGCGGCTGTTTTAACACTGTTTTCAGCGCGGAATATATTATATCGGCATCCAGCGCACGACTGCTGCCCAAGCCTGAGCCTTGCTCAGTGATGGCAACCTGTTCAAGCCACGCTTTTCTGGCATCATCCCATCCTACGAGCGCCTGCGCCCTGGCTTCGGCGACTCTGGCGCTTGCGTGCGGATGCAGGGTCGCCTCAATCCCTCTGAAACAGATCTCGGAAGGAGAGGTCGTCAGCGTTCGACCGGTACTTTTCCCTTCGGTTCTCCCGACACCTTTCTGGGTGAGGCATAGGGTATTGACGATCTCCGCCGGTTCTTCTTTACCCGTCACCAGGCCAAGCAGCAGAGCTTTTTGCAGATGCTTTTTAAGCGCATCCTGTAAGTTACGCGCCCGGAAGTGATTAATGGCGCTTTCCGTAGCCTGCGGCACCCACCATTGGATGAAGTTTTGATAGCGAGTGTAGTCTTCCTGCGCCTCTGGATAATTAAAGCCTTGCTTTAAACCGGCGTAATACTGGATACGTAACAGGGCTACCGCGGCGTTATACACATCTACCCGTCGGGAAGGATCGGTCAGGTCCTGCTCAGAGTAAAAGTTCGTAATAATGCTTGAGGGGTCAGACGCCGCTTTTGGCAGTGAAATCAATGTAAAACGACCTTCTTTCAGCGGTGGCCGAGAAGACATACCGAACAACTCTGGCTGTGCATGAATTTCATAACAGGCGTTCAGTGCCGCACGCAAATCACGGGCAACATCCTGCGGCAGAATGACATTGTCATTCACCCATGCACGGACCGCCCTGATAAAGGGTAGTTCGGATTTGGCAGTGTATTTTGCCTCTTCTTTCGGTTTGAACTCCGGATTGTCAATCTTTTTACCCGCCGGCGTACTGCCTGTTTTGCCCGCCGTTTCGTGTGCGTTCTTTGTTGCTGGTTCCGCCGACTCCATGGTGGGAC
>JALAGK010000463.1 GCA_022712475.1 Enterobacteriaceae bacterium | reverse complement strand
TCGATCTGTGGCATGCCGCGTGGTGCCGGGTTAATACCGTCCAGGTTGAACTGACCCAGTGATTTGTTATCGGATGCGCGTTTACGCTCACCCTGAATCACGTGGATGGTTACCGCAGACTGGTTGTCTTCAGCGGTAGAGAACACCTGGCTGTGCTTGGTCGGGATGGTGGTGTTTTTGTTGATGAGAGAAGTCATCACGCCACCCATGGTTTCGATACCCAGAGACAACGGGGTAACGTCCAGCAGCAGTACGTCTTTAACATCACCCGCCAGTACGCCGCCCTGAACCGCAGCACCAACTGCAACGGCCTCGTCCGGGTTAACGTCTTTACGCGGCTCTTTACCAAAGAACTCAGCGACTTTCTTCTGAACCATTGGCATACGGGTCTGACCGCCAACGAGGATAACGTCGTTGATGTCAGAAACCGACAGACCAGCGTCCTGCAACGCGACTTTCAGTGGGTCGATAGAACGGTTCACCAGGTCTTCAACAAGGCTTTCCAGTTTCGCACGCGTCACTTTAATGTTCATATGCTTCGGACCGGTCGCGTCTGCGGTAACATACGGCAGGTTCACGTCGGTCTGCTGCGCAGAAGACAGCTCAATTTTTGCTTTTTCAGCCGCTTCTTTCAGGCGCTGCATCGCCAGCGGATCGTTACGCAGATCGATGCCCTGATCTTTCTTGAACTCATCAACCAGGTAGTTGATCAGACGGTTATCGAAGTCTTCACCACCCAGGTGAGTATCACCGTTAGTCGCCAGTACTTCGAAGGTTTTCTCACCGTCCACTTCATCGATTTCGATGATGGAGATATCAAACGTACCGCCGCCGAGGTCATACACTGCGATGGTGCGGTTGCCGGTTTCTTTATCCAGACCGTAAGCCAACGCTGCGGCAGTCGGTTCGTTAATGATACGTTTTACTTCCAGGCCCGCGATGCGACCAGCGTCTTTGGTAGCCTGGCGCTGTGCGTCGTTGAAGTACGACGGTACGGTAATGACCGCTTCAGTGACCGGCTCGCCCAGGTAATCCTCGGCGGTTTTCTTCATTTTTTTCAGGACTTCAGCAGAAATCTGCGGCGGAGCCATTTTCTGGCCTTTAACGTCCAGCCAGGCATCGCCGTTATCAGCAGCAATGATTTTGTACGGCATGATGGACTCGTCACGCTGGACTTCTTCGTCTTGGAAACGACGGCCAATCAGGCGCTTGATAGCAAACAGGGTGTTCTGCGGGTTGGTTACTGCCTGACGTTTAGCCGGCTGGCCTACCAGAGTTTCACCGTCCTGCGTATAAGCAATGATTGAAGGCGTGGTACGGTCGCCTTCTGCGTTCTCGAGCACGCGTGCCTGAGTGCCATCCATAATTGCTACACAAGAGTTGGTGGTCCCCAGGTCGATACCAATAATTTTACCCATCTAAAACGTCTCCACTAAAAATTCGTCATCATGGTTGTGAACCTGTAATAAGGGCAAAAGTGTCTATTTCAACTGCCCGGCTATGGTTTTTTCAGGTCCATCAACATTCGGTTGATTACTAAATGGGGCCTCCCGTCTGGTCATCAAGGGGGCAAGTCAAATTTTTTTCATTTATGGCCCTTTCAGATCATTGAACGCCCCCGCGCGCCCCTTTATCATGCCGCGCCCACTGCTGGAGTAGCGGTTTCGGGCGGCACCTTTTTTTCTACTTTTGCTTTTTATTAATGATTGATGAGGAATTATGGGCAACACTTCGTTGGCTAATCCAGCTCCGCTCGGCCTGATGGGCTTCGGCATGACCACCATTCTGCTGAATTTGCACAATGCCGGCTTTTTCCCAATGGATGTGACCATCCTGGCGATGGGTATTTTCTACGGCGGCCTGGCGCAAATCTTTGCCGGCCTGATGGAATATAAGAAGAATAATACCTTTGGCGTGACCGCATTTACGTCCTACGGCTGCTTCTGGCTGACACTGGTCGCTATCCTGCTGATGCCTAAAATGGGTCTGGCAGACGCGGCTAACGGCCACTTCCTCGGTGCTTACCTTGGTCTGTGGGGCGTCTTCACCCTGTTTATGTTCTTTGGCACCCTCACTGGTCCACGCATGTTGCAGTTCGTGTTCCTGAGCCTGACCGTTCTGTTCGCCCTGCTGTGCATCGGCCACCTGGTTGATAGCGAAAGCATTGTGCGCATTGCAGGCTGGGTTGGCATTGTCTGTGGCGCCAGCGCGTTTTATCTGGCGATGGGCGAAGTGCTCAACGAGCAGCATGGCCGCACCATCCTGCCCATTGGCGAGCACCGCTAATTAAAAAAACGCCCTCAACCTGAGGGCGTTTTTCTTACTCGCTTACCAGTGCGCCTTGCGCGCTTTGTTTTTCTTGTTGGCGCGCGCTCAGCAGCCAAACACCCAGTCCCAACCCCATCAACGCCAGCGCTAATACATACCAGGCTGGTGCATGTGGCGAAAAACGCATCATCAGCGTCACTACAATCGGCGTCATACCGCCGAAAATTGCATACGACACATTGTAAGAAAAAGAGATACCGCTAAAGCGTACCGCCGCCGGAAAGGCCCGCACCATCACAAACGGAACTGCTCCAACCACACCCACGCTCAGGCCCGCCAGTCCATAGAGCATAAACAGAGCCCCCGTTGAGCTGCTGGCATGGTGATAGAAGAGCCAGCTAAACAGCGCCAGCATCAGGCTCCCGACAATAAACGTGATGCCAGAGCCAAAGCGATCTGCCGACAGCCCCGCCAGAAGACAACCCAGACACAGCATGATAATGGCCACGCTGTTGGCCTGAAGCGTGAGCGCTGGTGCCATAGCAAACTGCGTTTGCAGCCACACGGGGGCCATTAGAATAACCACCACAATCCCCGCCGAGAGCAGCCACGTCAGCAGCATGGACACTACCACGCCCGTTTTATGGTTCTGCACCACTGCTTTAATCGGCAGTTCGTCGGCAAGCTGCTTACGTTTTTGCATTTCGATAAATACCGGCGTTTCCTGGAGCCAACGGCGCAAGTACATTGCCAGCAAGCCAAACGCGCCCCCTAACAGGAACGGAATACGCCAGCCACCGTCGAGAATAGCCTGTTGCGTAAACCAGGTATTAAGCAGTGTTGCGACCACCGACCCGAGTAAAATGCCGATGGTCAGCCCCGCCGTTAGCGTGCCGCAGGCAATGCCAGTGCGTCGCGCGGGGACATGCTCGGCCACAAATACCCATGCAC
>JALAGK010000462.1 GCA_022712475.1 Enterobacteriaceae bacterium | reverse complement strand
GCAAGCCGGACACGACTCTGCGTGCAGAAAAACGCTTTTATAACAGTAGCCGCATGATGATGACCGAGGCGGCTATTGATGGCGGCCTGACGCGTGACCTGTATGCGGCGCTGGGCGAGGAGTTGGACGACGGCAGCTGGGCAGTACGCCTGTATTACAAACCGTTCGTGCGCTGGATTTGGTATGGCGGCGTGCTGATGTCGCTTGGCGGCATACTTTGCATGTTTGACCGTCGTTACCGTTTTCGTCATTCGCATAAGGGGGCGTAATGAAGCGTAATGTGCTTTATATCCCGCTGGCGCTGTTCCTGGTGCTGGCCGCGCTGTTGATGTGGCAACTGGTGCGTAACGCCGACGGCGATGCCCCGACCCGGCTGGAGTCGGCACTGATTGGCAAACCGGTACCGGTTTTCCGCCTGGAATCGTTGGATATCCCGGGCAAAATTTATGACCAGGCAGCACTCACTGATGGCAAACCACTGTTGCTGAATGTTTGGGCGACCTGGTGTCCGACCTGTCGCGCCGAGCACGCGTTTCTCAACAGCCTGTCAGCGCAGGGCGTGCGCGTGGTGGGAATGAACTATAAAGACGATCGCGCCAAAGCTGTCCGTTGGCTTAACGAGCTGGGTAATCCTTATGCCATGAGCCTGTTTGACGGTGACGGTATGTTGGGGCTGGATTTGGGGGTCTACGGTGCGCCGGAGACCTTTCTTATCGACGGTAAAGGCATTATCCGTTACCGCCACGCGGGCGATCTGAACGACCGCGTCTGGCAGCAGGAGCTTAAACCGCTGTGGGATAAATACAGCCAGGAGGCCGGAGCATGATGGCGCGCTGGTTAACTGGGTTGTTTGCGTTGTGCATTTCTTTTGGCGCGCTGGCAGCCATTGATACCTATCAGTTTAAAGACGAAGCGCAGGAGCAACAGTTTCGCCAGCTGACTGAACAGTTACGCTGCCCGAAATGCCAGAACAATAGCATTGCTGATTCCAATGCCATGATTGCCTCCGACATGCGCCAGAAGGTGTATGAGCTACAGCAACAGGGGCAGAGTAAGCAGCAAATAATTGATTACATGGTGGCGCGCTACGGCCATTTTGTGACCTATGAGCCGCCGCTGACGCCGTCTACCCTGGTGTTGTGGCTGTTGCCTGCGCTGTTTGTTATTGGTGGCGTACTGGTGATTGTTAAGCGTGCCCGTAAGCGCGACAGGCAAGCCAATACTGAACTCAATGAGCAAGAGCAACAGCGCCTTAAGGCACTGTTGGCTGAAAAAAGGAATGCGCCATGACGCCGCTGATTATTACTATCGTCGTATTGCTGCTGGCTGTGTCGGCGCTGCTGTTCATCCCCTGGGGAAAGGGGCAGGTCGCCAGCCGAGATGCGCTTAACCGTGAGTTTTATCAGGACAGACTTGCGGAGCTTGAGCAGGATAGTAGCCACGTCAGTGAAGAAGAACGTGAAAAAATGGTGGCGGAGCTGCAACAGACGCTGCTCTACGATATCCCCGATGCACCTGCTGACCAGGCCAAACCCCTCAACCGTATTGTATTGGTGCCCGCAGTGCTGCTGTTAGTCGCGGTAAGCGTTGGCGTTTATCTGAAAACGTCAAATGTGCAAAGGGTGATTGAATGGCGCCAGGTGGTTGAGCAAACGCCACAGCTAATGCAGCGCGTCATGGACCAGGATGCGAAGCCGCTCACCACTGAAGAGCTGACGCGCCTTGGACTGGGGTTGCGTACCCGTTTGCAGGAAGATCCGGGTAATGTGCAGGCATGGCAGATGCTGGGTCGTATTGGTATGGTGTTGGGTAATGCCACAACTGCCACGCAGGCGTTTGAGCAGGCGTGGAAGCTGGCGCCGAATAACGCTGAAGCGAAGCTGGACTATGCTGAAGTATTAACGCGTTCTTCTGACCCGCAGGATAACCAGCTTGGTGGTGAAATGCTGCGTGAAACGCTGCGAACTGACCATACCAATATTCGTGCGCTCAGCCTGTTGGCGTTCAGTGCATTCGAACAGCAGCGCTGGCAGGAGGCAATAGGCGCCTGGCAAATTATGCTGCGTTTGCTGCCTGCAGAGGATCAACGTCGCACGATTATTGAACGCAGTATTGCACAGGCGAAAGTGGAAGCTGGCATGGACAACGTGAAACAGGCTGTTACAATCAGCCTCACGCCGGACGCTGAAAAAGCCTTGCCTGTGAAGGGGATAGTTTTCGTTTCGGTGACGGATGGCGTATCAAATGTGCCCGTGGCGGTAAAAAAAGTGCCGCTGGGTCATTTCCCGCTGTCACTGTCGTTAGATGATACCAACGCCATGATGCCGGACAGACTGCTGTCGTCGCTGCAACAGGGCGTGGTGAAGGTGCATATTTCTCAGGATGGCAACCCGCTGCCGCAGTCTGGCGACTGGCTTGGCGAGAGTAAGTTGATACCGCTTGTAAGCCCCCAGCCGGTGCAGATAGAGGTGTCGCACCAGCAACCCTGAATGCGCCAGCCATAATAATATTCACCCGCAACCGCTATGCAGCAGTACGCCCGGCAGGCGTGCTGTCGTTCCGGCGAGAAAAGGGATTCCTTGAGGGAGACATACCATGACATTTCGCATGACCGGTCTGGCGCTGGCAACCACGCTACTTGTGGGGTGCGCCAGCTCTGGAAGCGAACAAGCACAAGGGCGCTCTGACCCGCTTGAAGGTTGGAACCGCACGATGTACAACTTCAACTTTAACGTGTTGGACCCGTACATCGTGCGCCCGGTCGCAGTGGCCTGGCGTGACTACGTGCCGCAGCCTGCACGTAATGGCCTGAGTAACTTCACCAGTAACCTCGAAGAGCCGGCCATCATGGTCAACTACTTCCTGCAGGGCAAGCCTTATGAAGGTGCTATTCATTTCACTCGTTTCTTCCTGAATACGGTGCTCGGGCTTGGTGGCCTTATGGATGTAGCAGGTGCCGCCAACCCGAAACTGCAGCGCGTTCAGCCACACCGCTTCGGCAGCACGCTTGGCTATTATGGCGTGGGTTACGGCCCTTACGTGCAACTACCCTTTTACGGCAGTTTTACGCTGCGTGAAGACGGCGGTGATGCGGTTGACACGCTCTACCCGGTACTTTCCTGGTTAACCTGGCCGATGAGCATTGGTAAGTGGACGCTCGAAGGGATTGAAACCCGTGCTCAATTACTGGATTCCGACGGCCTGCTGCGTCAGTCCTCTGACCCGTATATTCTGGTGCGCGAAGCCTACTTCCAGCGTCACGACTTTATCGCTAATGGTGGCGAGCTTAAGCCGACGGAGAACCCGAACGCGCAGGCGATTGAGGGCGACCTTAAAGATATTGATGCCGAGTAAGCGGCGGGTAAAAGACACAGGCGGGAGCAATCCCGCCTTTTTTGTTGTCTATGACCGGCCCGGAAAAGTGTCAATCTGTTCCAGGACTCATTACTGTCAGCCAGTCTCTAACGCACAAGAGCCGTTACTGTGCGTTTACGCCTGCCGCACTAACGGGCTGTAACCCAGGGCTGTCAGGGAAATAATGTGCCAGGTGTTCTGACAAATTATCCTCGTCAAGCGAGCGCCGTACGAGAGAAATTTTTTTCTCTCCGGCGTCAGGTAATGTTACTAAAAACACTGCTTTGCGCTTTGTTAATTCAGTTAATCTGATTGAACCTTGCGGAAAAATAAAAGTAGGTGATGCCATCGTAGGCGTAAAGATAATGTCCCCATTATTTTCGGCCAGGAAAGGATAGGCTCTAAACCGCTGATTATTAATTAAACCCACTATGCCGGCTACGATCAAAATACCACCGATGGATAACCCCATAAAAATAACCACTGTGCCCAACAGAATTTGAATTATAAATAATGCTGTAGTATGGCTTTTGTAATAGATAGCATTTCCCGGTTTCTCCGGGGGCTGTTTAACCTCTACAAAGTCGGAGTATATACAGCGATGACGTGAAAACTGGTAAGCGAGGAAAAAGAAAAGACCCAGTGGCAACAGGCATAAAGACCCGACGCATGCCAGAATGGTCCCGGCTCTACTCTTAAGTAAAAATAATGATGCTATCTGCATCAACAGGCCAGTAATCAAGAGATAAGGCAGGAAATCCAGAATGACGGTATCCCATTCTTGAGGCTGTGAGCCTAAAATTAACCATAAGGTAATACAAACAAAAACGTCAACAACCAAACTTGCCCACAACCAGACGCCAAAATACTTCATCGTCACTCCTTAACGTATGCGTGATTATTTCCAGGACTGCCTGGATGAAAAACAATATAACACAAGCATAAGGAAAGACAGGCAACCGTAAAAATAAGAAATACCGTGAATGCTGTAGAAAGATAATTAACAGAAAGTTATCTGAGTTATCAGGGAATTCTACGGTAATCTGATTTTTCATTGATTACCGAGTTTTTATGTTGTCCGGCAATACCATTGCGGCATACATCTCGCACAAAAAAACAGGGCCGCAACGTTATCTGCTGTGGCCCTGTTTAAAAACTTAATTACGCTAACCTGCTGGTTCGCTTGATGAGAACGTCGCCTAAATCAGAACGCGTAGTTGAAGTTAGCGCCGTACAGCCACGCCCGACCTTTAGACTTAAAAGTGTAGGGATCTTCATTGATGGTGACGCTCTGGCCGTGCATATATGACACGCCCACGTCTACAGAAGCATCCTGGTTGAATGCGTAGGTACTACCGAGGCTAAGCCACAGGCGGTCCTGGTCCGGTATAGAGATGGAGCGCGTGGTAGCAGGTACCGGACTATCGTCAAAGGCGATACCGCCGCGGAACGTCCAGTTGTCGTCCATATAATAAGTCGTACCCAGCGCGATGCGCATGGCGTCTTTAAAGTTTTCGTCTTTATAGAACAGCTGTTCGCCACCGCTGTTCTTCGCTTTCAGTTCCTGGAACTGGCTCCAGCTGGTGTAGCTCAGGCTATAGTGCACGGCCCATTTCGGCGCCACGCGGTTATAACCTGATACTTCCCACATTTCCGGCAGGTTCAGCGTCAGAGAGCCACCCACGGTGCGTCCGTCTGTTCCTGAAGGCAGGCCAAAGTTGCCCAGAATCTGGTTGTAGGCAGACGGCAGTTGGCTGCTGTACGCGCCGTCAAAATCAACTTTCACTTCTGAGCGGTAGGTTAAAGCATAACGGTTGTTTTTATCCAGCTCATACAGGATACCGGCGTTCCAGCCAAAGCCCCACTCATTGCCCTTCAGGCGGGCAATCTGGGTGTTAGCTGGAATGCCGCCGACCAGGCCTGCATATTGCGGATACTGTGCTGCAACAATCTGACCCAAGTCGCCCGCATAGCGCTCAATTTTGGCGCGCGCATAAACGGCGTCAAAACCGACGCCAAAACTCCAGCTATCGTTTAGACGATAAGCCCCACTCAGGTTCAGGTTCATAGTTTCAAGGTCGGTTTTACCGGCCATTGAGCCTGCTGCGTAGCTATCGTTAAACTCTGTCGCCAGGCCATAGTTAGAGGTGACGGATGCCCCCCAACCAAACTTATCGTTAATTGGCGCAACAAAGTGAATATTAGGTACCCAGGCAGTAGGGGCGATGTTTTTTGCATTCAGGCTGTTGCCTGTTGGGGAGCGGCCTGAAATATCAACATCCGGATCAACGAAGATGGCACCCACTGAGAGAGAGGGGCGGTCAAACATCATGATAGTCGCCGGGTTACGGCTCGCAGAGCCTGCGTTGTCTGCTATAGCACCTTCCCCGGAATAGGCACGACCCAGTCCCGAAGAAGAATATTCGTTTAATTGAAAGCCTGCTGACCAGGCCTGTGCGGATACTAATGCCACTGCAACAGCGAGAGCTGATTTTGCAAACAGGGTTTTCTGGCTCATGACCAAAACCTCATCGATTATCTTTATTCGAAAAATGTTACATGTAGTAACAAGAGCGCGAAGTGTAGGGTCTCTCGTCTCTCCTGGAAATCAGACCAGTTGAGAGAGTATAGGTC
>JALAGK010000461.1 GCA_022712475.1 Enterobacteriaceae bacterium | reverse complement strand
GATTTATAATTTGTTCCAGCTCCTACCATCGCAAATTTTCCACCTGCAATTTGCTTTAACAAATTATATACATTTCCTCGGTTACGTTCCCCAAAAATAACGGTTGGACGTACAATTGTTAAAGAACGCTCATCCGGAGCCTGGCTATACCATTCACGCAGAACTTCTTCAGCCTGCCACTTACTTTTTCCGTAATGATTAAATGGATCGACTGGGTGATTTTCGTCAGGATTCTTCTTATTCAAGCCATAAACTGCAACAGAGCTGGTAAAAATAATGTTTTTAACATTATTTTTGTCCATAGCTTCTAAAACATTACGAGTTCCCTGAACATTGACATCATAGTAAAGGGAGGTTGGACTAACATCATCACGATGCTCTGCTGCCAATAACACAACGGTGGTTTGACCATCAAACGCGGCATCAAGATCGCTTTGATTACGCACGTCACCCAATACTGTCATTTCTGGATAAAAATGGCTTTGTTGTTTATCAAAATTTTTGATATCAAACTCTGACTTTGAAGTCTCGACGAGGCGTGTACCCACAAAACCTGAAGCGCCGACAAAAATGACTTTCTCTTTCATAAATCACTCGTTGTATTGTATCCGTTTTACCAAGAATTGATAGAATGCAAATATTACCCATGCTAACGCATGAACGCATTCATAGCCATAGCATCCAATTTGCTGTTGATTATAAACCTTTATACAACGATATCTACACCAATTAAGACTCGGAAAACCTTATTTAACACTCCTGAAGATGATTACCTAAGCATAACATGGGTATTACTGCTTCTGCCTAACAGGAAAGTTCAGCTTTTGAGCGCTCACCACCTGCTGGCCTATATAATCCACATCCACTGAACTTTGCCCGTATTCATTGACTGCATTGATATTTCCCATTGACAAAAGTGTTTCTTTTTTGGCCATGAAATGGCCCCGGACATCGTTACGCAGATCAAAATTCAGCTTCAGCGCGGGCCCACGTGCAACCGTCTGCATCACGTCAACGTTACGCAAGAACAGGTGTTGCGGCCTGTTGTGCAACTCCAGGCTGGCGTGCATCAGGCGTATATTCGTGAGTGCGACAAACGACGTTTGGTTACCGGCTGATATTTGAAGCCCACGCACTTTATAAGGTAAGTTTCGATTATCCAGTATCACTTGGTTAATTCTGAAATTTTGCGGTATAGACAAATATTTTCCTTTTACTGTTCCATAACCCACCAGCATTCCAGCGCTATTTGTCATATTAACGTTATCTATTACGAAATTATCACAACCATAAATTGCCACCGTTGCGTTATCAATTCCTGCATTCTTACTGAATTCAGGCGTAATATTGTGCGCTGAGATATTGCGAATAATAAAATGCTTACCATTTTCGACGTGAACCAACTGTCGGCAGTTACGCCCCGAGATGTTAGCCACCACAAAATTCTTAACCGTCTGCTTTTCAGGGTAACGGTTGTCGTAAGTGCTGCCGGCGAGGCCGATACCGATGCCCCAGTTGGTTTTGCCGTCGGTGCAGTTGATATCTTCAATTACATGGTCTGAGATGAGGATGTCTTTATCGTTGATTGCCACGTTCCACTCAATAGCATCGCCCTGCAAACGGCTAAAATGACTATTGGTAATACGCACACCCTCAAGTTGATTATGAAACCCCTGGCGCAGAATCGCGTAATTAGCGTCGTGGGCGGTAATATTATCAATCAGCAAATTGCGCATAATGCGTTTTTGCTTGCCGCCAATATAAATAAGCGTGACCGGAACCCTGCCGCTGATATCAAGATTACGGATTTCACAATCAGAGCCACGTACATCAAGCGTAATATTATTCATGCGCCCGCCTTTGGTCCCCAGAACTTT
Source organism: Enterobacteriaceae bacterium (assembly GCA_022712475.1). Classification (GTDB taxonomy): domain Bacteria; phylum Pseudomonadota; class Gammaproteobacteria; order Enterobacterales; family Enterobacteriaceae; genus Tenebrionibacter. The sequence goes on along the minus strand of JALAGK010000461.1, from coordinate 1,938 downwards.
ACAGCCGTCCTGCAGGACAAAGCGCCCACGCCCGTTACCTTTAATACCGCCGTTCACCTTCAGCGTTTTCCCGGTAGGGATAAAAATACCGGTATTCACATCATCGACCACGAGTTCCGCTGGAATCTCAACCACATCAGCTTCATTAAATGCCTGCTTAAAGGCAGCTATCCAGTCGCCCCGATAATAGGTTTTGATACTCACCTCTTCGCGTTGTCCTGCCGCGCGAGCAACCGGAATATTAAGCAGCGGCAAAGCCGCCAGCGCTGCGCCAAAGCGCAGTACACTACGGCGAGAGACAGGTGATGTTTTTTCGATATGGCGCATAGAACCTCTTTTGGCGCGGGCATACACCCACGCTGCTTGCGCTTATGGGCGCTCAGGCCACAAGCTCTTGCAAAACCCCGGCCAGTTGGCGGTAGATATACTGCTGATTAAACTGCCTTTCGACCTTGTCACGGGCACACTGAAGCATAGCGGCGAGCTCGCCCTGCTCTAGCGTTGCGAAACGCTGCAATCGTGTTGCCAACGCCTGCGCGTCGTATTCCGGTACCAACCAGCCTTCTTTGTCAGCGTCAATTAACTCGGGAATCCCGCTGTGCACAGTAGAAACCACCGGAATACCCACTGCCATTGCCTCCATCAAAGCCACAGGAATACCTTCCATATCACCGTCCGCACCCGTCACCGAGGGCAGAACAAACACGTCAGCCTCATCCAGCATTGCTTTTACCTCATGGCTGGGCTTAAAGCCCGGCATGACCACGTCATCCTCCAGCTGAAACTGTTCAATCATGGTACGTAAACGGCGTTCCCACGGCCCAATACCCAGAATGTGATAACGAAATCGCACGCCGCGCGCCTTCAGCAAACGGCAGGCTTCAATTGCCACATGCAGCCCCTTTTTCTCGGTCAGACGCGCGACCGAAATCATGTTCAGGATCTCACCTGCCGTTTTTGGGCGACGCATGGCGAACTTATCCATATCCACGCCCATCCTCGACACCGCAATTTTCTCCGGCGGGCAACCCATCTGTTGCAAACGACTGGCCCACAGTTCGCTTATTGGCAGCATTAAATCCCCGCGATGAAACAATTTGCGGTATTCGGGGGTGTAGTGCGCAAGCGCATCGCGATGAGACACATCAATGCCGTGAAATACTGTGGCGATTTTGCCGCGCAGCAGCCCCAGCTCGCGTAGTTTCGCGGCACTTACTCCAGCCGGACCAAAGTGGGCAATAAACACATCAGCGCAAAACGGCTTTGCATGCTGGGCGCAGATAGCGGAAAGAATCAGGTTACGGGCTTCATCACCGTAGCGTAGTGAGTTCAGGGCTCGCCAGGTACGGGCGCGCGCCAGCCCGCCGAGCGTTGCCACGGCCCTGGAACGCAGTTTGGCTGCACGATGTTCTGGCTCGTCAAGAAGCCAGGTGGTTTTCTGCGCCAGGTCATACTGCTTAAACACCTGATGGGTATTGTGCAAATCACCTTTATGCAATGCGACGATTTCCACTTCGTAGCCCATGTCGATAAACGCGACTATCTGGTTAAGCACAAAGGTTTCGGAAGCAAGCGGAAACTTCAACAGGAAAAAACCAACCTTCATTTTCCCTCCCGGATGCGAGCCAACACCGAACTGATCATCTGGTAACCGTTTTCTCGCTCCTTCTCCACCGCCAGCGCCAGCTTTTCGCGAATCTGCGGCAACGCACCAAGAATGTCAGCAACCCTGCCTTGCAGAGCACCATCAAGAAGATGGCGAATATCCACGGCCATTTCCGGCATGCCAAGCTGACGCATAATGCCCGCTGATTTATGTTCATAATTGAGCGCGACGGCTGGCGTGCCAAAGTTCATTGAAATAATCGCGGAATGCAGACGGGTACCCACGGTCAATACGCAAGCCCCGAGGATTTTGCCCATTTCGAGGTCGTTGAG
>JALAGK010000460.1 GCA_022712475.1 Enterobacteriaceae bacterium | reverse complement strand
TTTAATGATTTGAATCAAACCACGATAGACAGCAGGTGAATACTTTGTTACTTTACCGTCACGAACATGAAATTGGTCATACCATTTGACTCCGCGCTAATGGCAGAAGACAGGGAACCATGACCTACAGCAAAATCCGCCCACCCAAACTGTCCGATGGGATAGAGCAGCAGCTGGAGTTCCTGATTCTTGAAGGGACGCTGCGTCCCGGCGAAAAACTTCCACCTGAGCGCGAGCTGGCAAAACAGTTCGACGTTTCCCGTCCTTCGCTTCGCGAGGCCATCCAGCGACTTGAGGCCAAAGGCCTGCTGCTTCGCCGCCAGGGCGGTGGCACGTTTGTGCAAAATAGCCTGTGGAAGAGCTTTAGCGATCCGCTGGTGGAGCTGTTAAGCGATCATCCCGAGTCTCAATTTGACCTGCTGGAAACCCGTCACGCGCTGGAAGGTGTTGCGGCCTATTACGCCGCGTTGCGTGGTACTGATGAGGACATGGCGCGCCTTCGCGACTATCACCGCGACATTGAGCAGGCACAGCAGGCAGGCGATCTGGATGCAGAGTCTGAAGCGGTGCTGAAATACCAGATAGCCGTAACAGAAGCCGCCCACAACGTGGTGCTGCTGCATCTGCTACGCTGCATGGAGCCCATGCTGGCACAGAATGTTCGTCAGAATTTCGAATTGCTGTACGCGAGGCGTGAAATGCTGCCTCTCGTGAGCGGTCACCGCGCCCGAATTTTCGAGGCGATTGTGGCCAGGGAGCCGGAGCAGGCGCGCGAAGCCTCGCATCGTCACCTGGCATTTATTGAAGAAATACTGCTGGACAGGAGCCGTGAGCAGTCGCGCCGCGAACGTTCACTGCGCCGCCTCCAGCAACGCAAGGATTAGGCTTTTTCCGGCGTTGCCGGGACTGAGCCTCAAAAGCGCCTTTTTTAGAGCGCGGCAACTAACGTAGAACCTGTCTTATTGCGCTTTGAGTGCATGAATAATGCAGCAGACATCGCGCGCCAGGCAGCACGCAGCGCACGATGGGGCCTCAGGGGTGAAGCCCTAAGAGTGCAATGGGACAGGTTCCAGACTACATCAACGTATTAGATAGATAAGGAATACCCCCATGTCAGAACGTTTCCAGAATGACGTGGATCCGATTGAAACTCGCGACTGGCTACAGGCGATCGAATCGGTCATCCGTGAAGAAGGTGTTGAGCGTGCACAGTACCTGATTGATCAGGTACTGAGCGAAGCGCGCAAAGGCGGCGTAAAAGTCGCTGCTGGTGCGGGCGCGAGCAACTACGTGAACACTATTGCCGTTGAAGATGAGCCGGAGTATCCGGGCAACCTGGATCTGGAACGCCGCATTCGTTCAGCTATCCGCTGGAACGCCATCATGACTGTACTGCGCGCTTCTAAAAAAGACCTGGAACTGGGCGGCCACATGGCGTCTTTCCAGTCTTCTGCCACGGTTTACGAAGTGTGCTTTAACCACTTCTTCCGCGCGCGCAATGAGAAAGACGGCGGCGACCTGGTGTACTTCCAGGGCCATATCTCCCCAGGCATCTACGCACGTGCGTTCCTGGAAGGCCGTCTGACCGAAGAGCAGATGAACAACTTCCGTCAGGAAGTTCACGGTAAAGGTCTGTCTTCTTACCCGCACCCGAAACTGATGCCGGAATTCTGGCAGTTCCCGACGGTATCTATGGGTCTTGGCCCGATTGGCGCTATCTATCAGGCGAAGTTCCTGAAATATCTGGAACACCGTGGCCTGAAAGACACCTCTGAGCAGACCGTGTACGCCTTCCTGGGCGACGGTGAGATGGACGAGCCGGAATCCAAAGGCGCTATCACCATCGCCACCCGCGAGAAGCTCGACAACCTGTGCTTCATTATCAACTGTAACCTGCAGCGTCTTGACGGCCCGGTTACCGGCAACGGCAAGATAATCAACGAGCTGGAAGGCATCTTCAGCGGTGCTGGCTGGAACGTCATTAAAGTGATGTGGGGCGGTCGTTGGGATGAGCTGTTGCGTAAAGACACCAGCGGCAAGCTGATTCAGCTGATGAACGAAACCGTTGATGGCGATTACCAGACCTTCAAATCCAAAGACGGCGCTTACGTGCGTGAGCACTTCTTTGGCAAATACCCGGAAACCGCAGCGCTGGTGGCTGACTGGACTGACGAGCAGATCTGGTCTTTGAACCGTGGTGGTCACGATCCGAAGAAAGTCTACGCGGCACTGAAAAAAGCTCAGGAAACCAAAGGCAAAGCGACCGTTATCCTTGCGCATACCATCAAAGGTTATGGCATGGGCGACACTGCCGAAGGCAAAAACATCGCTCACCAGGTGAAGAAAATGAACATGGACGGCGTGCGTTATATCCGCGACCGCTTCAATGTTCCGGTGACCGATGAGCAGGTAGAAAACCTGTCTTACCTGACCTTCCCGGAAGGCTCTGAAGAGTACAAATATCTGCATGAACGCCGTCAGGCGCTCAAAGGCTACCTGCCGTCTCGCCAGCCGAACTTCAGCGAGAAGCTGGAACTGCCTGCGCTGTCTGACTTCAGCCAGCTGCTGGAAGAGCAGAACAAAGAAATCTCTACTACCATCGCGTTTGTACGTGCCCTGAACGTCATGCTGAAGAACCCGTCCATCAAGGACCGTCTGGTGCCAATCATTGCTGACGAAGCGCGTACCTTCGGTATGGAAGGTCTGTTCCGCCAGATTGGTATCTACAGCCCGAACGGCCAGCAGTACACCCCGCAGGACCGTGAGCAGGTGGCGTACTACAAAGAAGACGAGAAAGGTCAGATTCTGCAGGAAGGTATCAACGAGCTGGGTGCTGGCGCATCATGGCTTGCCGCTGCGACCTCCTACAGCACCAACGACCTGCCGATGATCCCGTTCTACATCTACTACTCCATGTTCGGGTTCCAGCGTATCGGTGACCTGTGCTGGCAGGCAGG
>JALAGK010000044.1 GCA_022712475.1 Enterobacteriaceae bacterium | reverse complement strand
TAAAGGCGCCTTTTTGCTATCTGTTGTTGCCAGCGATTCGTTCCTGCCACAGGTTTAAGTCGAACGTTAGTGAGGTACGGAGTCGCCAGGCGGCGACGCCCGAAGGGCGTGGCGAAGCCTGGTCATCTTGCATGTTTCTCCATCTAAAAAGGGGAGCTGAGGGTGCCATGTGCTATCCGCTGGAGTCAGAGATTTGAACCTGACGTAGACCGAGCTAAGTGCAGCACCGAAAAGCAGTAACCTCCCGCCGCCATTAAAACCCGGAAATATTCCACGACAACGCCGCGGCAATCCGCTATCTTGTTTAGCATATAAAACAAACCTGCGTATTAAAGCAGAAATATCCCCGTTTATCGGGTGATTTCGTTAAGCAAGAGAAACGAGAACAGTAATGAGCGAGATATTCGATCCGCAGGCGGCCATTTATCCGTTTCCGCCAAAACCCACGCCACTGAGCGTTGAGGCAAAGCAGGCGTACCGTGAACAGATAAAACTGCTGCTGAAAAAACGCAATGCGGTAATGGTGGCACATTATTATACCGACCCGGAAATTCAGGCTTTGGCCGAAGAGACCGGCGGCTGTGTTGCTGATTCACTGGAGATGGCGCGTTTTGGCGCCAGCCATCCTGCGACCACGCTGCTGGTGGCCGGGGTGCGTTTTATGGGCGAAACCGCCAAAATCCTTAGTCCCGAAAAAACCATTTTGATGCCGACGCTTAAAGCTGAATGTTCGTTAGATCTCGGCTGCCCGGAACAGCAGTTCAGTGCGTTTTGTGATGCGCACCCCGATCGTACCGTTGTGGTTTATGCCAATACGTCGGCTGCAGTAAAAGCACGTGCAGACTGGGTAGTTACCTCCAGCATTGCTGTGGAGCTTATCGACCATCTTGATGCTCGGGGAGAGAAAATTCTCTGGGGACCGGACAGGCATCTGGGGCGCTACGTGCAAAAGCAAACTGGCGCTGATGTGCTGTGCTGGCAGGGTGCCTGTATTGTGCATGACGAGTTTAAAACCCAGGCGCTGGCGCGTATGAAAGCGCTGTATCCCGATGCGGCGGTGCTGGTACACCCCGAATCGCCGCAGTCGGTTGTTGATATGGCGGATGCCGTGGGTTCAACCAGCCAGCTTATCGCCGCCGCGCAGCGCCTGCCTCATAAGCATATGATTGTCGCTACCGATCGCGGCATCTTTTACAAAATGCAGCAAGCTTGCCCCGATAAGATACTTCTTGAAGCGCCGACTGCCGGAGAAGGCGCAACATGTCGCAGTTGCGCGCACTGTCCGTGGATGGCGATGAATGGCCTCCAGGCCATTGCGCAAGGGCTGGAGCAGGGTGGAAGCGAGCATGAGGTCCAGGTGCCCTCAGCGTTGCGTGAGCAGGCGTTGGTGCCGCTCAATCGTATGCTGGATTTTGCTGCTACACTTCGCCTGCAAGTTAAAGGAAACGCGTAAAAAACACGCTCAGGAGAGAATATGGACTTTTTCAGTACGCAAAACATTCTGGTGCACATTCCACTGGGTACCGGTGGCTATGATTTGTCGTGGATAGAAGCGATTGGGACCGTGGCTGGGTTATTGTGCATCTGGCTTGCCAGCCTAGAAAAGATAGTTAATTACGCGTTTGGTTTGGTGAACGTCACGCTGTTCGCCATTATTTTCTTTCAGATACAACTCTATGCCAGTCTGCTGCTGCAGCTTTTTTTCTTTATTGCCAACCTTTATGGCTGGTACGCCTGGTCGCGCCAGAGCAGCAGCCAGCAAGCGCTATTGCATATTCGCTGGCTCCCACGCAATAAGGCCCTGGCCTGGTTCGCCGTCTGTATGGTGGCGATTGTGCTCATGAGTGTGTGGATTGACCCGGTATTTGCTTTCCTGACGCGTATTGCAGTGAACGTCATGCAGGCACTAGGGATGAATGTAGCGATGCCGGATCTACAGCCAGATGCGTTCCCATTCTGGGATGCCAGCATGATGGTGCTCTCCATTGTGGCGATGATCCTCATGACGCGTAAATATGTTGAGAACTGGTTGATTTGGACGGTAGTCAATGTGATTAGCGTGGTGATTTTTGCGCTACAGGGCGTGTGGGCAATGGCACTTGAGTATCTGATTCTGACGTTTATTGCTGTTAATGGTAGCCGGATGTGGATGAAAAGCGCGCACGAACGCGGTTCGCACGCGCTTGCACGTTAATGGTGATGGCCCATATGATAATCGCCGCCGGTCCGGTTTAAATCGCACTCGTGCCCTTTGCTGTCCTGATATTCCATTTGCACGGTGGCGTGATCTATCTGGTATTCATGGGCCAGAAAATGGTGAATGCGTTCCAGTAAGGCATCATGATCGGTGGGCGGGTCAACCTGGACATGCAGCGTCATGACCGGTTTCTCGCCGACCATCCACAGGTGAACGTGATGCACGTTGCGTACTTCTGGTAGTTCACGCGACATATTACGTTTAAGTTCATCAATGTCGACAGCGTTTGGTGCACCTTCCAGCAGCTCATTAATACTCTCTTTCATTAGCCGCCATGCGCTGCGTAGTACCAGGCAAGATACAAATATTGAAAGAATAGGATCAATAGGGGTCCAACCGGTCCAGAGAATGACCAATGCTGCGACGATCGCCCCAACGGAGCCGAGCAGATCACCCATCACATGCAGCGAGGCTGCCCGCACGTTAAGGTTTTTTTCACCGCTACCGCGATGTAATACCCAAAGTGCAACCAGGTTTGCCAGCAGACCCGCAAAGGCAATGACCAGCATTAATGTGCCAGCAATCGGCTGTGGCTGATAAAAGCGCCGAATGGCTTCCCAGACGATAAAAATCGTAATCAACACCAGCGCGATGGCATTAAGCAGAGCGGCAATGGTGGTCAGGCGCAGCCAACCAAAAGTATGGCGTGAATTAGCCGGACGGCGAGAGAAATGTACCGCCAGCAGTGCCACAAACAATGCGGCAGCGTCTGTGAGCATATGGCCAGCATCAGCCAGTAGTGCAAGCGATCCGGAGAGCAGGCCGCCTGTTACCTCTGTCACCATAAAGACAGCGGTTATGGTGAACGCAATCAGCAGACGGCGTGCATTGCTGTCCTGTTTTTCAGGAGCAGTAGAATGGGAGTGAGCCTGAGCCATAGTGGACACAACGTTAAAGAAATAATATGTACGATGATTATGGTTGGGGTTGATGAAATTTTAAAGGATGATAAAGGGCAGGGGAGCACAATGGGCTCCCCTGTACATTTTACTGGCTGGTGCCATTGGTATGAGGGTCAACAGACTTAGTATTGTTGCCGCTCTGGGTATCTATTTTCTTATTGGTATCCGGGCAGCGTCCGTCTTTGCACATAGTGTTTTTGTGCACTTCATCGGTCGTCATACCATCGCCAGACAGTGTGGAATTCCCGCCGTTGGTATTGCCTGTCTGGTTTGTATTCACAGAGCCACTGTTTATCTGGCTGTTGTCGGTGTTTTTAGGGGGCAAATTTTCATGGGCCCCTGGCGATGGCAGGCCAGCATCTGCAGCGGCATTTTCCTGGCCATTGTTGTTAGAGGCAGCCAGCGCAGCGCCGCTGCTGAGCATCAGTACGAGGCTTAAAAGAAGGCGGGTCGGTTGCTTCATAATAG
>JALAGK010000043.1 GCA_022712475.1 Enterobacteriaceae bacterium | reverse complement strand
GGATTGCTGCCCTTCGCGCTGCGCACGCCTGTGCTTCAGGTTGTTCTTCCACGTAATAACCGAGTCTTCACTGTCCCACCATGACAGTGAAAGGATTTTTCCGTCAACGCTCAGGCTTTGAAAGCGTTCAATCGAAATGAATCCCTCGACCTTTTCAAGTTCAGACATCAATTCAGCGGCAAGTTGTAAATACCGCATCTGCTGCGCAGATACGGCGTTGGCTTCAAAAAGTACAGCAATCATAGCAACACTCCTGAATATAGAATGTGACTACTTTAGGCGTTTATTCAGGTCATACTTCGCTGGCTGACGAACAATGCTTAACAGCCCCATGAGGCATTCGCCGGACAGTTAGTAACGTCCAGCATATTATGCGTATGTGTAAAACGCAGATATCACTATGCGAGGACGTAAACGGCGCTATGGTCTCTGGCCGGGCAATAAAACTGGAGGGTTAAAACAGGCGCTGATGAGGTAGAATGAGGGCGCCAGGATGCTGCTGCCGGTAAACAATTTCAGCATAACAACATCCGGCACTATTTTTTAGCCTGCCGTTCGCCTCACGCTCAGCGCACATCAGGCAAGCCGAGCGTCAGTAGTGACACCCCAGGCTCTGCGCGGCTTATCGCCTGTTATTTTGTCGGTGGCATTATCTCAAGCGCGGAATTAACCTGTAGCGTAGTATCAACACCGGTTTCGGTGTTCACCATCGGCAGTTCTTTGAAATCGGCCAGAAAATCATCGCTTTTTACACTTCTGACCTGAGGCGGGGCCACACTTTTTCTTTCTTCTTTTACATACAGCGCCAGGATACCCACCATCCGGCGGTGATCATCAAGTGTGTAATCTTTCGGCAGCGAGACATAAGAGAAATAACGCTCACCATCCTGCGATACCATCGGAATCGGCACCTGGATAAATTGTTCTTCTGAAATTCCTTTATTCATTTCTCTGCCTGCCATGTTTGCATCCTTAATCATCCAGAGACACTCTGCTTTTTAATACCCGAATCACCCACAGGTGATCTTGCATAAGACATAATACGAAATGTATTCAATAGTCCTGGCGAAAAGGGATAAATAAACACCAAACGCCACGCTATTAAACAACGTACCATCATATCATTTTCCATTCTCTTTGGAACAGGTAACGCCATGAAGAAACAGGGTAATCAAACAGAAGATGCTGGTTCCCAGAACTACTCAAACTATCCTAAATACCCCCTCAATTAATTAGAAACATTAAATGGTCGCCAAAGCGACCATTTAAAAAATCAAAAAACATCGCCAATAAAGATATTACTTTTAAGGTTGGTAAAGTCGTAGCCAGCCAGCTCATCGATACTATTCATATAATACGTCAGGCTCTCGGAAATCATTAAATTCAACTTTGGCCCCTTTTCCTGAATAATAATTAATGGCTTTTTATGTGCATGCGCATAACCAATTTCATAAGCGGTACCACTGTCAACATGATCGTCAATGTAATCCACGACAGCCACAACGATCGTTGCTTCATCAAGGTGTTTGATATCATTTTTAAAGATAAAATCACGCCATGGCAGACTGCCGATTTCCAGGTCTTGCGGATCCGCCTTGCGCGGAGAAAAATAAGTATCAACCGTTTTGTTACGATCCAGTGCCTGCTCTACGCGCTGCACACGGTCGATTTGCTCTTCACTAAAAAATGGGCTGGCAAGATAGATATTCACCATTAATGTATTCCTCCTGAATAAATAATATACAGACCTTCGTCACACGCGGCAGAAAACACCTGATATTACGAATGACGGCAAGCAAATCCTTAATACTACCCCTGCATTATCCGCCACTGTACGATGTGCTGTAAAGGTCCGCTCAGCTAACAGCACGTTATTATGGTGTCGACATAATGGATACTCTGCGGCTTCGGTACAAATAGAGCATTTTGTTACCGGCTTATAATAACCTGCACTCTTCAATTAACGCTGATTTACCGTTTTTGCGCAGGAAACTGCCGCACATTATTCAGGGTTGATGTTACTATCACCTGGCGGTACTATCAGTAAATCCCCTGCCCGACTCCCTTACGGAAATCTGGACATAATGCAAGAAAGCATTAATTATATTCTGCGGTGCATTAGCGACAATAAACATCCGCTGCCCGTGGATATTTATTTACAACCTTTTTTTGATCTGAATGAATTTCGCTGTCTTGGCGCAGAAATTTTAGCCCGTGGCATTCACCAACACACTGTGGTTCCCCCGCTCTTTTTTATTCAAACTGTTGAAGAAAACACCTGTGAAATGTACCGCCTCGGTTACCATATTCTGCGGCAATTTTTTGATTATATGGAAAACTCGCTCCGCTACACACAGCAAAATAAAATATACAGCCTGAATATTTCGCTCAAACAACTGGCATGTGCTTATTTTTACGACGATGTTATTTCCCTTGCACAATGTCGAAACATCAAACCTGATAATCTCATTCTTGAAATTACCGAAACCTGCCAGGAGAGGAATTGCGTCGCAGCTCAAAATCTCTCCCACTTGCGCCAGTATGGTTTCAGTCTGGCCTGGGATGATATCTGCGGCTGTGAGGAGTTGGAGGAAAAAAATGCATTTATGCTGAGTAATTACATCAAGCTTGACCGCTCCCTACTGATGAAAGCCAACCGTGATGAGGCAAAATCCATTATTGCACGCGCGCATGACAACGGCCAAAAAGTCATTGCAGAGGGCATTGAAACCATTGAGCACGTTGATTTTATGCGCCAGCAACAGGTTTCTATTGCGCAGGGATACCTGTTTTCCCGCCCACTGGAGAAGAGGCGTTTTAATGAGCAGTATCTCTGACTCCCCTGTCCTGTGATAATAAGCGCCCGATGCACGCGGCTTAAGCCGTAGCAAATTGCCAGAGAATTATTAGCATGTTGTAACTAATTTAATGCATTACTATACCCGGTATTAGCCGGGTCAGTATGCAGATGTTCCTGCGTCATGTGCGCATGAGAATTTTGTAATAAAACCGTGTCCCGCACAGCGTACCATCCGGCATGAGCGCATAGTCAGGCACCTCGCCCACACTCTGCCAACCGGTGCGTTGATAAAACAGCTCAGCACCGCTGCCGCTCGCAGTATCCAACACCAGAACGTGCCGCCCTGCCTGACATGCAGCACGCTCAAGTGCATCCATCAACTGACGCGCAATACCCAGGCGGCGTACCGCAGGCTGAACCAGCAGTTTTGCCACCTCCGCCCGGTGCGGCTGGTTCTCCGGCAGGTCCAACAAGAGTTGCACCGCACCAAGCAATCTACCCTGCTCATCCTGCGCCACCAGCAACTGACGCTCTTTACGCTCAATACTGCTGGCAACGTTGTGCCAGAACGCACTCGCCTTCTGGCGCGAGAGCGGTCGCATAAAACCTACTGATGCACCGCCGTCCACGCAGGCTGTCAATAGCGCACTTAGCGCCTCTTTCTGCTCAACGACGCCCGATGCACTCAGGTCTACAATCTCTGCTGTAAATGCCATATTTCTTCCAGTAAATGACGACGTTAACTCCAGGATAGTACGCTAAACCGCATAGGGTGCCGTCAGAGGAAAAAATTATGAGCGCGCAACATGGCGTGCTTTTTTCATGTGATACATGCCACGATCGGCAGCATCAATGAGCGCATCCAGTGTTTCATGGTGGTCGGGGTTGTACTCTTCCACACCCCAGGAGAACTGTAGCTGCCACGCATTGCCCGCAGTACGATTATATTCCTCCACTTTATCCTGCAACGACTGCATCGCAATCCAGGCACCGTCAGTATCGCTGTCGATAAACAACACGCTGAACTCATCGCCTCCCTGCCGTGAGATAACATCCGCATCGCGAAAACTCTGCTTCATCAACTGCGCCATCGCCACCAGCGCCCGGTCACCCGCACGGTGTCCCCAGGTGTCGTTAATTTCTTTGAAGTAATCGAGATCGATATAGCCCAGGCTCAACGGCTCACCGCGCCGCTTACCACTGAGAAGAGCATAGTTACCTAACATGGTGAAACCACGGCGATTAGAAAGCCCGGTCAGTTCATCGCGAATTGTGTTATTCAACACCGAAAACTCATCTTCGACGATGGCCGCCAGGTCCTGAAGAATACTTATTTGTGCGGGTGTGAGCGCATGCGGTTTATCGTCCACCAGACAGAGTGAACCTATCGCGTAACCATCCGGGCTTCGCACCGGACAGCCGGCATAAAAACGCAAATATGGCGGGCCGGTCACCAGGGGATTATCAAAAAAACGCACGTCTTTGAGCGCATCTTCCACCACCATAGGTGAAAGCTCGAGAATTGCATGAGCGCAAAAAGAGGTTTCACGCGACACTTTACCCTGCTCCCAGCCCACACAAGACTGTAGCCAGAGGTCATTCGCATCCACCAGACTCAATATGACATATTGCGTGCCAAAAAGGTGGCGAGCCAACCGGGTGATGCGATCAAAACGTTCGGAGGGTGCTGAACCAACGAGTCCGCTGGCATGGAGAGAGCGCAGGCGGGCCGGCTCGTTATCCGGTATTTCTGGAGCTTTCATACGCGTACCTGTTGCAGTGTTCTGCTGTAAGCATAACGTATTACGCGCCGGGAGGTAGCGGATTCATCTGGGTCAGTAACCAACGCCAGATAACCGCCAATACGTAGCGCTGTTGCGACTCACTAAGTAGCGTTCCTGACGCAATACCGTGCCATTTTGCAAGGCAACCGCGACAGCAGGTCGCCGTCGCATGCTGGGCAATAAACACGGGATGACCGCGCATAGGCGTTTGTTTGCCATCGTTTTGTGGATGTGCGGGCGCAAGTCTGTTCGCAATAAAGTCGATTGCATGACGTTCAATGACGTCAGCGCCCTTCTCAAGACAATAACAACGTTCCTTATCGCCCAGCCGGAAACGGCGGCGAAATGCCGAACGCTCAAGACGAGAAAAAACCGCGTCTGTATTACACATGTTCTCCTCCTTTGGACATAACCCTGACAGGCGATTGAACTGCCGTTTAACCGCACGGGCATACAGTGCGTAGTATCACAGGAGGCAGAGCGGTCATGCGACAGAAACGGATTCAGGAACTGATACTTATTGGCACGATTATGGGCGTTGTAAGCGCGGCATTCAGCAGCGTCTGCCTGCTACTCTTTATTGCACTCAGTGCAGGTACATAATCAGAAAATGGAGCGGCCTATTTTATCGGCCAGACGTTCAAGTGCAGCAATACCCGCAAGTGAGTTCCCCGCCGCATCCAGCTCCGGGCTCCAGACTGCAATGGACATCTCATGAGGCACAACGGCAATAATGCCCCCGCCTACACCAGACTTACCCGGCATGCCCACACGCCATGCAAACTCCCCGGAACTTTCATACATACCGCTGGTTGCCATCAGTGCATTGACCTGACGCGTCTGGAGCGGGGTAATCACAGGCGTAGTAGCACCCGGGGAGCAACCCTGGCAGGCGAGAAACAGGAATGTCTGCGCCAGTTCAATACAGTTCATTTTAAGCGCACAGTAATGAAAATAGTTTTGCAGCACTGCCGTGACATCATTTTCGAAATTACCAAATGACTTCATCAGCCAGGCGATGGCCGCGTTGCGGGCAGAGTGTTCGAATTCAGAGCGCGCAATGGCGGCATCGTAAACCAGATCCGGACGGCCACTGAGTGTGCGCACCACTTCCAGCATACGCTGACGCGGCGCACTCAGGCGGCTTTGTAACATATCGCATACCACCAGCGCACCAGCGTTGATAAACGGGTTACGCGGCTTACCCCGTTCAAGCTCCAGCTGTACCAGCGAGTTAAACGGCTGGCCGGAGGGATCTTTACCCACTCGCTGCCAGATTTCCTGTTCATCATAAAGCCCCATCGCCAGCACCAGGCTCAAAACTTTTGAGATGGACTGAATGGAGAAACGCTCACTGGCATCTCCAGCGTAGTAACACTCGCCCTCAACGGTACAGACCGCAATTCCCAGGCGTCTGGCGGGGACATCCGCCAGTGCTGGAATATAGCTGGCGACCTTGCCCTGACCAATCAGCGGGCGCACCTGCGCCAGAATGTCTTCCAGTAATTGATTGTTTAATGGCACAGGCACAAGAAAACTCCGGACAGCAAAAATCGGGGGCGCAGTATACTCCCTGCGCCCTGCTATCGCCAGGTAACCTTAACGCCTGTCTTTCCACACCGTCTGCACATTGCAGAACTCATGTAGTCCAAAGTGCGACAATTCACGTCCAAAACCGCTTTTCTTCACGCCCCCAAATGCCACACGTGGATCACTGGCGCTATAACCGTTGATAAATACCCCGCCACACTCAAGACGTTCAGCCATGTCCTGTGCAAGCGCACTGTTGGCGCTAAAGAGCGTGGCTGACAAACCAAACTCACTGTCATTAGCAAGGGCTAATGCGTGCTCGGCATCCTGCGCTACCGTGATACTGGCAACCGGCCCAAACAGCTCCTCACGAAACGCAGTCATATCACGCGTGACGTTACCGAGCACCGTGGGGGCATAATAGTTACCCGCACCAGCGAGTTTTTCGCCGCCCAGCAAAAGTCTGGCACCCTGTGCCAGTGAGTCCTGGACCTGCTGGTGTAGTTCATCGCGTAAATCAAAACGCGCCATTGGTCCAATGTAATTGTGCTCTTCACTGGGTGAACCAACGGACAGCGCCTGCACGGCCGCGACAAATTTCTCAGTAAACGCTTCTGCAATACCCTCTTCAATAATAAAGCGCTTGGCCGCAGCACAAACCTGCCCGGTATTTTGATAGCGCCCCATCACGGCAGCGTTTACCGCCTCGTCCAGATTGGCGTCATTAAGTACAATAAACGGATCGCTCCCCCCCAGCTCCAGCACACACTTCTTCAGGGCCGCCCCGGCCTGGGCGCCGATTGCCGCACCGGCACGCACGCTACCGGTGACGGTCACGCCTGCAATGCGCACATCACGAATCATCTGACTCACGCCATCTGGCGTAGCGTTCACCACCGTGAAAGCCCCTTGCGGGAAGCCCGCATCGCGAAATAGTTCATCAATCAACCACGCACAGCCCATCACAGATGGCGCATGCTTAAGCAGATAACTGTTACCGGCAAGTAAAATTGGCACAGCACCACGCAACACCTGCCACAGCGGGAAATTCCATGGCATCACCGCCAGCACCGGGCCAAGCGGGCGATACTCAATCGTCGCTTGTTGATTTTCAACCTGCGTAGGTTCACTCATGAGCATGGCTGGCCCGTGCTCGGCATACCAG
>JALAGK010000459.1 GCA_022712475.1 Enterobacteriaceae bacterium | reverse complement strand
TACTACCGCTTTGACCAGGTAGGCCAGCGTCTGATTGGTGAGTCCGGCGGTCATACCTATCGCCTGGGCGACCGCGTGGAAGTGAAAGTGGAAGCGGTGAACATGGATGAGCGCAAAATCGACTTCTCGCTGATTTCCAGCGAGCGTGGGCCACGTAACGAAGGCAAAACAGCACGTGAAAAGGCCAAAAAAGGCGTCGGTAAAGGTGGCGCCGGCAAGCGCCGTCAGGCTGGCAAGCGCGTGAACTTTGAGCCGGACAGCGCCTTCCGCCCAGAAAAAGGCAAAAAAGCGCCAAAAGCGACAAAAGATAAAAAAGACAAGAAAGAGAAGAAAGCCAAAACGCCGTCGGCGAAAACCCGTAAGATAGCGGCCGCGACAAAGGCGAAACGTGCGGCGAAGAAAGCGGCGGAATAGACCTCTGCCGCGTGGGGTTGACCTGCGCGGCAACATTTCGATAATCAACCCGATTTAACAAAGCGCAATAAGGCGCTTAATGAGCAGCATTCATGAGTGAAACCATTTACGGCATCCACGCGGTGCAGGCTTTGTTGGAGCGCGCACCTGAGCGTTTTCAGCAGGTATTTATCCTGAAAGGGCGTGAAGATAAACGCCTGATGCCGCTTATCCACGCGCTGGAAGCGCAGGGTGTGGCTATCCAGGTAGCAAGCCGCCAGTGGCTGGATGAAAAGGCAGATGGCGCCGTGCATCAGGGGATCATCGCGCTGGTGAAACCGGGGCGTCAGTATCAGGAAAACGATCTGCCCGATCTGGTCGCTGCACAGGAGTGTCCGTTCCTGCTGATCCTGGACGGTGTTACCGATCCGCATAATCTCGGAGCCTGCCTGCGCAGCGCCGACGCGGCAGGCGTGCATGCGGTGATCGTACCGCGCGATCGTTCAGCCCAGCTCAACGCGACGGCGAAAAAAGTCGCCTGTGGTGCAGCGGAAACCGTGCCGCTTATCCGCGTGACCAACCTTGCACGCACCATGCGCCTGTTGCAGGAAGAGCATAATGTCTGGCTGGTGGGTACTGCGGGAGAAGCCGACCATACGCTTTTTCAGAGCAAACTCAACGGTCCGTTGGCGCTGGTAATGGGAGCCGAAGGCGAAGGTATGCGTCGCCTGACCCGCGAGCATTGCGATGAACTTATCAGCATCCCGATGGCGGGCAGTGTGTCTTCACTCAACGTTTCCGTCGCGACGGGTATTTGCCTGTTTGAAGCAGTGCGCCAGCGCAGCTAAAGACGCTGACGTTTCCATAAATAAAAAAGCCATCCCTGTTTGTGGATGGTTTTTTTTATTCCGCCGTTGCGGCATACTCTTTTGCGATGGGATAACGCGTTAATAAGAAATAGCCCATCGGCGTGATTTTTATGGAGATCGTTTGCATCAGGGATGAAAAACCAACGCACTGCCGCGCGGACTGGATGTCTACGGTGGCGGTAAGGCAATGTATCCGCCTTTTCCTTCCTTTGCATTATTCTCCTTTCGTTCATTCGACGTGATGTTAGTGGTTTGCCCTCATGCGGGTGGCCAGCGCATGCGTCATATTTCGCAAGGCGTTCTATGCACATTATTGATTCAATCCTGGCCTTTGCCGCCTACTTTCTTATTGGCTTCGCGATGGTCATCTGCTTTATGTTTATTTATTCCCGCATCACAGTACATAACGAATGGCGGCTTATTCGTGAAAACAACCTCGCGGCAGCGCTGGCATTTGGTGGCACGATATTGGGTTACGTTATCCCACTGGCGAGTGCGGCAATTAACTCCGTCAGCGTGACCGATTTTCTGATTTGGGGTGCCGTTGCTTTGGTTGTGCAGCTGCTGATTTATGGTTGCGTGTTGCTCTATATGCCGGGATTGAGTACCAAAATTATGAACCGTAATCACGCTGCGGGCGTGTTTATGGGCACCTGCGCGCTAGCGGGCGGGATTTTCAATGCTGCCTGTATGACCTGGTGAGGGCGCGCCCGTGAGTAAACGAAAAAAAACGCAGCGAGCGGCACCTAAGAAAAATCAGGTTACGCCGGCCATAGCGCCAAAGCGTAAAAGTTCGCGTTACCTGACGTTGGCGATTATGGGCGGCGCGGCTTTTTTTGCGTTACGCAGCTGTAGTGATGACAACGAAGAGTATTTTTACCGGACTGTGCAGCAGTGTGCTGATGACGGCAATCTGCATCAGGTGTGTGAAGAGGCCTGGAAAACGGCAAAAAAAGGCCTGACGGCGGGTGTCACAAGCTCGCTCACCCACAGCCAGTGTATGCTGCAGTACGGTACTTATGGATGTGACTACGATCCTGAGGTCGGCGGTTATGCGCCGATCCTGGCCGGTTTTACGCTGGCGAAAGTGAAAGAGAAATCCTGCGATCCGCAGTATGAAAATTGCAACACGCATGCCTCTTCCAGCCATTACTACGCCTATAACGCGGGTGGTCACAACTGGTCATCGCGCCCTGTATGGCGCGATCGTAATGGGGATTATGTTTACCGCAGTGGGGAAACCGCCGAGCGTTACGTGAGCAGTCAACCGCTGCATAAAGCGAAAACCGTCTCGCGTGGTGGCTGGGGTAGTTCATCAAAATCTTTCAGCAGCAGGGGAAGCTGAGTATGCAGCGCCACGTCATGCCGGTGCGCGCAGCGTTACCTGCTATAGCCCGTGACAACGGCTTCGATTTTCATATTATTGATGATGAAATTTACTGGGATGAAAGCCGCGCCTACCGTTTTACGCTGCGCCAGATTGAGGATCAAATAGAGGCCCCGACCCGCGAATTGCATCAGATGTGCCTTGATGTGGTGAACATGGCGGTGCGGGATGAGGAAACGCTGCTCAAGCTCGGCATTGCCCCCTTGTATCATGACGCGGTGGCGCAAAGCTGGCATTTGCGCGATCCGTCGCTTTACGGGCGCATGGATTTTGCCTGGACCGGCAACCGCCCGGTAAAACTTCTGGAATACAATGCCGACACGCCCACCTCGCTGTATGAGTCCGCCTGGTTTCAGTGGGTCTGGCTGCAGCAAATGTGTGACGCAGGTTTACTGCCGCCGGATGCGGATCAGTACAACACAATTCAGGAAAAGTTGATCGCTCGCTTCGCTGCTATTGGTAGCGCCGATCCGCTTTACTTTTGTTGTTGCTATGACTCAACAGAAGACAGAGGCACAGTACGTTACCTTGAAGACTGCGCGCGCCAGGCTGGACTGCAGACGCGCTTTATTCACATGGAAGATATTGGGCTGGGGGTTGGCGGGTTATTGACCGACGAGCAGGACAACATCATGCGCCACATCTTTAAGCTCTATCCGCTGGAGTGGATGATGCGTGACGATAACGGTCCGCTGCTGCAACGGCGTCATCAGCGCTGGCTGGAGCCGTTGTGGAAGTGCATTCTCAGCAATAAAGGACTGCTGGCGCTGCTCTGGCAGCGTTTTCCCGGTCACCCGAACTTGTTGCCCGCCTGGTTTGCCAGTGACATCACGCGTGTGAGTCTTAGTGCACAGCAGGCGCTGGCGGGCTATCGGGGCTATGTACAAAAGCCGCTGTTCTCCCGTGAAGGGGGAAATGTGGCACTGTTCGACCTGAATGACCGTGTGCTGGAACAAACGGACGGTGAATATGGTGAGGAGCCGACGATTTTCCAGGCTATGCAGGTATTGCCGCGTTTTGGTGAGAGCTACACCCTGCTTGGCAGTTGGGTGATTGGCGATGAGGCGGCGGGGATAGGCATCCGCGAAGACAACTCGTTAATTACTAAAGATACCTCGCGCTTTGTGCCGCATTACATTATGGATTAGTTACCCCCGCGCCGTGCGAATCCCAGGCTTGCGTCCATACTTAATTCGGACTTAATGCCAGCTAAGGGAGACCGACTATGCGCGGGGAAACCCATACCGTTTTTAATCAACCTCAGCCACTTAATAACAGCAATCTTTTCTTGTCCGACTGCGCGCTGCGTGAAGCGGTGGTGCGCGAAGGCGCGGACTGGGACGCGGAGTTACTTGCCAGCATCGGTCAGCAGTTAGGTACCGCTGAATCGCTGGAGTTAGGCAGGCTTGCCAACGCGAATCCACCTGAACTGCTGCGCTATGATGCCGCTGGTCGTCGGCTTGACGATGTGCGTTTTCATCCGGCGTGGCACCTGTTAATGCAGGGGCTGTGCGCCAACCGGGTACACAACCTGCCGTGGCAGGAAGCAGCGTGTAAAGGGGCGTTTGTGGCCCGCGCCGCCCGTTTTGTATTGCATGCACAGGTTGAGGCTGGCACGCTGTGTCCCATCACCATGACCTTTGCTGCCACGCCGTTGCTGGCAACAGCCCTCCCTGCTTCCTTCGCCAGTTGGCAAAAACCACTGTTAAGTGACCGCTACGACGCGCATTTACAACCTGGCGAGCGCAAACGCGGGCTGCTGATAGGCATGGGCATGACAGAAAAGCAGGGAGGCTCTGACGTGCTGAGTAATACCACGCGTGCCACACCACTTGCAGGGCGTGGCCCCGGCGAGCCATACCGCTTACTGGGCCATAAGTGGTTTTTCTCCGTGCCGCAAAGTGATGCCCACCTGGTGCTGGCACAAACGCAAGGCGGTATGGGCTGTTTCTTCCTGCCGCGCTTTTTGCCGGACGGCGAGCGTAACGCGGTACGCATTGAGCGCCTTAAGGACAAGCTTGGCAACCGCTCAAACGCCAGTGCTGAAGTGGAGTTTGATGACGCCATTGCCTGGCTTATTGGAGAAGAGGGCGAAGGGGTGCGCCAGATCCTGAAAATGGGCACTATGACGCGCTTTGATTGCGCATTAGGTAGCCACGGGGTGATGCGTCGCGCGCTGTCGGTGGCGCTGTATCACGTGCATCAGCGTCAGGCGTTTGGCAAAAGCCTTATCGACCAGCCACTAATGCGCCAGCAGCTTGGACGCATGGCGTTGTGGATGGAAGGGCAGACTGCATTTTTGTTTCGTCTCGCCCGTGCCTGGGATAACCAGCAGCATGAACGTGAGCGCGCGTTTTTGCGTGTTTTCACGCCTGCGGCGAAATTTACCGTCTGCCGTTCGGGCATTGATTTTGTGGCCGAATGTATGGAGGCGGTGGGCGGCACAGGTTATTGCGAAGAGAGCGAACTGCCGCGCTTGTACCGCGAAATACCGGTCAACAGTATCTGGGAGGGGGCTGGCAATATCATGTGTCTCGACGTGCTACGTGCACTGGCAAAACAACCCGATGCGCGGGAGATGCTGGCAATGGAGTTTGATGAGGTGCGTGGCCAGAATCGTCATTTCGATCGTGCCTGGCGTCAGCTTCAGCAGCGGCTACGTACGCCGCGCGAGAGTCTGGGTCGAGAAATCACGCGCCAGCTGGCGTTACT
Source organism: Enterobacteriaceae bacterium (assembly GCA_022712475.1). Taxonomy (GTDB): domain Bacteria; phylum Pseudomonadota; class Gammaproteobacteria; order Enterobacterales; family Enterobacteriaceae; genus Tenebrionibacter. The sequence goes on along the minus strand of JALAGK010000459.1, from coordinate 576 downwards.
TGCGACAGGCGCCCAGCTTTTGCGCCATTTTTCACCGCCGTTTGCCGCACAGTGGTGCCGTATGGCGCTTGATCCAAGGGGCGATACGCTGGTGTCGCAACGAGTGCAGGATGATGTGCTGCTGCGCGCAACCGGCGCTCAGGCGTAAATAATGGCCTGTACGCGCCAGCCATCCAGGCGCGGGCTTTCCTGCATGCGAACAATACGATACCAGGACGCACCGCGCTCATCGGCTTTTTGCGCAACGATATAGTCCACTTCTTCCGGGCTGTCGCTGACGGCATTAACTGAAATCACGCCAATTTCGTTGAGGCCAGTCACGCAGTCAGCGCTGGCTTCTTCTGCTGGCCTGGCGGTAGTTGTGATGAGGCCGACGGTAGAAAATGCCCCAGGAAAAGCAAATAAATGTGCCATAAAGCGCTCCTTCTTTCTTACCCTGTCAGGTTGCAGGGCCGTCCTTTGCGTTATCGCATCCTTACCAAACCCGTTACGGCATCCCTTGAATGTGCGCAAGTCGTGGGGCGCAACAAATGTGTTTCAGTACCTTAGCGATAGAGAATCGCCTGTGTATACCAT
>JALAGK010000458.1 GCA_022712475.1 Enterobacteriaceae bacterium | reverse complement strand
TCTGCACCTGGGGCATCTTTCCGGACCGTTTCTCGCCGCTGATGTCATGCAACGGCGTCTTAAATACCTGGGACATGATGTCCTGTTCGTCACCTATAGTGATGATTACCAAAGCTATTTACCCAGAAAAACGCAGGCGTTACGCAGAAAACCTTTTGCCTATGCCCGGCTCATGCGTCAGGCCATGAAGCTGTCGCTGGAGCTGGTTAATATTCGTTTTGATACGTTCATGCAGGCCGCTGACACCCCAGCCTATCAGCATGCCGGTGAGCACTATGCCCGGTTGATAGCAGGACAAACGCAGTATAAAGCGCATAAGACCTTCTATTGTGCTGACTGCAATCTGTATGGCTATGAAGGCTTTGGCAGAACGCAGTGCAACTGGTGTGGAACCTCCTCCGATACCAGTCAGTGTGAGCACTGCGCCCGTGTCCCGGATGTCGAAAAAATCAATGCGATGACCTGTATGTCCTGCCAGGGAGCGATGCAGCCCGTCCAGGTCAAACAGCATATCTGGAAGATTGGTCAAAACTATCCTGCTGTGCGTCACGCCTTAGCTAGTCGCCCAATGCGAAATTGCCTCACTGATTATCTGGATGAGGTGCTGAGCAATGAGAATGAATGCTGGCCGTTGACGCGCCCTGGCGATGCCGGACTGCCGGTTACGGCGCTGGATAATTACCCTGTACATACCTGGTTTTTAGGCTTAGCGGGTTACAGAAGTTGCGTTGAGAGCTATCTGGCTGCTCACCCTGAGCGGGGGGAGTTTGCTCAGTGGTGGACGCCCGAGACAGAACTGGTGCATTTGCTGGGATTCGATTGTTCCTACAGCCATGCGGTAGGTTACAGCAGCCTGTTACTGGCTGATCAGAACGGACCTCGCCCTGGTACCTTTATCACCAACCGTTTTTTGAAACTTGATGGTGAAGATTTCTCCACAAGCCGCGGTCATGCTGTGTGGATTAAAGATCTGGCCGGACAATATCCTGCGGATGCGATTCGCTTGTTTTGTGCGCTTACCGCACCTGAAACCGCAGTCAGTAATTTTAGCCGCGAACAGTTCCAGGACTGGTATCGCCAGACTTTTCTGCCGCTGGCAAAACAGGCGGAGCAGATAACCGATATCGCTTTCCTGAGTGCAGAGCACATTGAGTCTTTATGCAGCCATGCGGCTTACCTGCGCTGGCAGACATTTGCCTCCCTTGAAGCCTTTTCCATTGCTGGTATGGCACAGGCGGCGCTGGATTTTGCTGCGGTTATTCAGGCTGATGAGACGCTGTCTACTGCACCGCAGGCCTGGCAGCTACTGGCTGAGTTAATGCAGCCGCTATGCCCCGATTTGGCCGACTCACTTTTTTCGCTGACTGCCTGTGACGCGCCGTCTGTAAAGGTGTTGCATGAATCCGCTTAAATTTCAGCAGCGTGAGGTGCGTTTTCTCGGTACGCAAACGGTCGGGAAGACACAGCTAAAAACCTATTACCTCACCAGCGAAAAACAGGCGTCGCTGCCTGTCCCTGACGCGCAACGTCAGCAGCAGTGGTTAACGCAGGGACTGGATGACGCTGATTTTTCCGGCGAGCATCACCTCGGGTTTGCCATTATCCACGCGGCGGATGACGGAAATTACTTGCTTATCAGTACGTGGTGCAACGCCAACATGCTGCGCCATCGGGTGTTCACGATTGGCAATGATGGCCGATTACAGCCGTTAGAAAAAACCAAAATTATCGCCTGTGTCTGGGAGCTGGCCGTGATGTTCTATGAGCGTAACTGCTGGATAGAGCAAGTGATGATAAGCGAGAGACTCGAAGAGGCGAATGTGCAGCGTTATTTGCAAAAGGGGTACAGCGGGTGGGTGTAAATATTAGACCAGTCAGACCTGATGAGCTCGTAGAGCTTGTGGCGTTGTGCGCCGAGCACGCTGAATACGAAAAGTTGAGCTACCAGGCTAACGGCCAGCAGCAGCGTTTGCAGGCCGCTCTGTTCAACCAGCCAGCCCGGTTATTTATTTGGGTGGTTGCGGATGATAACGACAGGCTGCATGGCTACTTATCTGCCACTATCGATTATTCAACCTGGTCAGCAGCGCCGTTTGTGTATATGGATTGCCTGTACTTAACCGCCAGTTTGCGTGGGCAAAGTGTCGGACGTCAACTGATCGAGACCCTGATTGCGTTTGCTGAGCAGAATCAGTGTGCGGAGATCCAGTGGCAAACCCCACCGGATAACCAGCTGGGCATCGGCTTTTATGAGCATATTGGCGCAACCAGTCTGCCGAAAGCGCGCTTTACGCTGACTCGTACGAGTCGCCTGTGGCAGCGCAACGCCGCATGAGCCGTATCGCTGGAAAACAGTAAACAGGATATTTGAGATGACTTTATTCCCTCGTTGGGCTTATCAGGTTGAAGGCGAGCAAACTCGTGATTATCAGCTGGGTGAGCTGTTTGCATTCGGTAAGCAGCACAGTCCGCAAAAGCTGGCGATAAGCGATGGCAAGCGCAGTTATACCTTTTCACAGCTGGAGGAGATGGCGACAAGCCTGGCACACTGGCTGTCGGCAAAGGGTGTTAAAGCGGCGACTTGTGTTCCAGTGCTGGCCGAAAAGAGTGCCATCATGCCTGTCATTGCGGCGGCCTGCTGGAAAATAGGCGCTGTTTATGTGCCGCTTGACGGCCAGTTGCCAGAAGCACGCATCCGCAAATTGCTGGCCCGACTGGCATCGCCTGTTGTGCTGGCGGTCTCTCTCCCGGCGCTGGATAACACTACAAACTGGCTTAGTGGTGACGCGTTAGAGGCGGTATGCAGCCAGCCTGTGACGACTGAGAACAGCTATGACGTTTATCAGCATGCGTCCGATGATACGGCCTATATCATTTTTACTTCAGGCTCTACGGGAGAACCCAAAGGGGTTGAAATCAGCGTAAATAGCCTGAAAACCTATTTCTGCGCGCACAATCAGTGGTTGCAATTTACCCCCGATTCGCGCGTTTTTAGCCTCTCTCCGTTTCATTTTGATGTATCTATTGAAGACACGTTACTGCCACTGTCACTGGGGGCTTTTGTCTGGCAATTTGCCAGCGTGCATGCTGGCGCCATTATGCGCGGCATCATCATTCGCGAAAAAATCACCCACCTTATTGCCGTGTCCACATTGCTTTCTCTGATTACCGAAAATGGCAACCAGATTCAGGCAGAGAACTTCCCGGCACTGGAAATGGTGATGACTGGCGCTGAAGTGTGCGATCCGAAAATCATCAATGTGTGGAAGCAGAACTTGCCGTCGGTGCGTCTGATTAATGCTTATGGTCCGACGGAGACCACGATTGTCTGTTGCTGTTATGAAATTGCACAACCGGACGCGCAGCGCACCATAAGCTGGCCTATTGGCGTGCCGCTTGCGCACGTTTCTTACCTGCTTGTGGATGAAAATCAGCAGATACAGCAGGGGACGGATATCACGGGTGAGTTGTGCATTGGTGGCGAACTGGTGATGAAGGGGTATCTGGGCCAGCCACAGGAAACCCAAAAGGTCATTTTTGAACACCAGGGCGTGCGCTATTACCGCACCGGTGACATCTGCCTGCGCCAGGCCGACGGCAATATCTTATACGTGGGCCGCCGTGATGATGAGGTCAAGATTGCAGGGCGTCGTATTCATCTTGGTGAGATTCGCCAGAAGTGCCTCGCAACCAACGGCGCGCAGCGTGTGGCTATCCGCAAAGTGCAGCTGGAGGGTAAAGACCATATCGCGATGGTGATAACGGGCGAGGAAAGCGGTGAGCTGGCTAATATCGAGTCAGCTCTGGCCGCCGAGTTGCCGCGCTACATGCTGCCAACGCTATGGGGCTGGGCGGAAGAGGTCAACCTGAGCGCCAACGGGAAAACAGACGAAAAGCTGTTGCTGGACCAGTTGGTGGAAGCGGCGAATCAGCAGCCGTCACGTTATTTCATCCGCCGTCAGGGCGGCAGCTTTACTCCAATGAATCGAGGTGATGCGTGAGTTATCAGGCTTATTTACCACGCGTTGAAAGCGTGATTCGTGCAACTGTGACCTTTCAGCAGGAAGTAACGTTGCAGGAAGGCACCGAGCTGTACACATTAGGCATTGATTCTCTGTCTACTATCAATGTGCTGCTGGCGCTGGCGGCGGATTATCAGATAGAGCTGGAAAACTTCATTAGCGAGATAGATGGGCTGAAAACGGTGGGCGACCTTTGTGCGCTGGCGGCAAAATTCAGCGCCAGTGCGCAGCCTGACCTCGCCATACCAGCGAATATTAAATTCTTCTCACAGCAGACATTGCATTACGAATATGGACTGGATGGGATCCGCACTTTCCCGTGGGAAAATGTGAATACGCCGATTGGTTCGGGTTACTGCATCGTTCGTCCGTTTACCGAAACACTGGCGCACATCAATCAGCCGGATGATGAAGACGAACTCTTTGTGGGCATCCAGGGGCAGGCTCTGGTAGTGATTGATGGCAAGGAGTACCCGTTTACCCAAGGCGATCAGGTGTTTATTCCGCGGGGGAGCCATCACTATGTGCGCAATAATAGTGATGCATCCTTCCATTTCTTCACCGTCTGGTGGAACCAGGCTGGCGCTCGGGCTTACCTGGCTCAGGAAGAAAAGGCGCAGCAATAATGGCTCATCAATGGGACATCATCATTATCGGTGCTGGCCTTGCGGGCAGCGCACTGGCTGCAAATCTCAGCCAGTGCGGTTTACGCATCCTGCTCGTTGAGGCGACAGAACCCGGTAATGGTGGGGCCAGCGCCCGTTCGCGCGGTATGGTGCGGGTGTACGATCCTGTCCCTGAGTTGATGCGATATAACCTGAACGGTGTACGTGAATGGCGGCGGCTCAATCAGCGCTGGCCGGGGCTCTTTTGCCAGTGTGGGCTCATCTATCTGCTCAAAGAAGCGCATATTCCTGGCGTACAGGCGGTATTACCCACGTTTTCGTCACCAGACTATCCTATTGAGCTGATTTCACGTGAGCAGGCCGCACAGCTGATACCGGGGCTGAACATCCCACAACAGGCCGGTGTACTTTATGAGCCGCTCGGGGGATATATTGACCCACGGTTGGCTTGCCAGCTACTGGCGCATCAGGCGCGAGTACAAGGGACAGAGCTCCTTGCTGGTGTGCAAGTGACTGGTGTTGAATCTCACCCTAACAGTATCAGCGTACACACCACGCATCAGATCTTCACCGGCAGGCTGGCGGTGGTGGCAGCCGGGGCGCACAGCCGCACGTTGCTGTCTGACTTACCCGTTTTCAGCCGCTCGATTGCGCTGGCTAACCTCTACAGCCAGGAGGCGCAGGCACCGCAGACCTGTCTGATAGACGAATACAGCGGCAGCTATATGCGTCCGGGTTCAGCCTCATTTGTTTTTGCCGGGGGAGCAGCGCAGCAGGACGCTGACGAGCCTTCGCAGCTGCAACACAAGCAGAGTGCGCACAGCGTCAATCTGGCGTTGGCGCAAAAAATGCTTCCTGATACGCCGTTACAACTCAGTAATGGCTGGGATGGCTATGATGGTTACACCACTGATTTTCTGCCGCAGATAAAACTGATGGGGGAGCGCCATCTGGCGCTGTTTTGTGGTTTTTCAGGCCGTGGCGCCAAATACATACCCGCTGCAGCACGCCAGTTCAGTCAACAGCTTCAGGAGTATCTGCAATGATAAGGCTGGCTTGTGTGGCATGCATGGATGCAAACCGGTCGGTTCATACGCTCACCTGGCTGCGCGCCATTGAGCTGGCCCAGGCGTATTTGCTGCCGGCGCATGTCACGCTGAAGTGTTTTGATGATAAGGCGGACGCACAGGGCGCGGCAGAGGCTGCCAGACAGATAGTGGACTGGTCTGCGGATGTTGTGGTGGGGCATTTCGCATCTGCAGCCGCAGAGGCAGCAGCACCGCTATATGCGCAGCACAATGTGCCGTTGTTGCTACCGGCAGCAACGGCGAAACATCTCACGGCAAACGCCACAACCTGGCGTGTGTGTGATAACGATGAAGATTATGTTATCTGGTTAACGCAGCTGCCGCTCTTAGCGCAGCACAGTCAGGTAGCGCTTGAACACGATGGTTCCGTGCACGGTAAAAGCGTGGTACAGCAGCTGGGTGCAGTAGTAAAACCCGCAGCATACCCGGAGCATGCCATGACGACATTTTTTGCCGGGCGTTATTCGCAGGCGCTGGAATGGGCCGTCAAGTGGGCTCGCCGTGCACCGGCACATGCCTGTCTTATTTTGTCGGATGATGCGTTTTCGCCAGAGCTGGCCCCAGCACTGTTGGCCCGGGGTATCGACATTGATGCTCGTCAGATTTATGTAGCAGCCATCTCGCCCCAGCCTGTGGGTGAGAAAGTCTCTGTCCTGGCCTCTGCCTGGAATCAGCGCTGGGGTACCACGCCTGGCTGCTATTTTTGGGAAACCTTAGTGGCCTTGCAGGCGGCGTGTCAGTATCCTGATTTTCCTGCCAACACGCTGCTGGGTCGGCTTCATTTTGATGCCCGGCGCGAGAGTCGCCCAGGCAGTTTTATGCTCTGGCAGGCCACGCGTCGGGGACTGCAACGGGTGTTGATGACGGAGGATAGCCTGTGAATACGCTACCGTTGGCAACCGACTTTGCCAATCTGCTGGCTGCCCGGCGACTGTTTGTTGGCAAAGGGGCGCAACATGAAGCCGACTATGGCCGTCAGCGCGTGGCCCGGTGGATTGCTAATGTGTCGGCACCGCAAGGTGGCAAAATCGAAGTAAGCGGCGCGGTACGCCGTTTTATTCCCGAGACTCTGCGCAACCCTGAGCCTATTTTTTATTTGCATGGCGGTGGGCTGGTTTACTATTCCACTGAGGTATTCAGCCCCTTTTTGAGCTTCCTTGCCAACGTCAGCAGGCGGGAGATCCACGCCTTTGATTACCCTAAAGCGCCAGAAACGCCGATGGCGGATATTGTGGGGCATCTTGAGCAGCACCTGTCTCAGGAGCTCCGTCGTGTAGACGCTCCACCTTGTTTGATGGGCGATAGCGTTGGTGGCCTGCTGGCGCTCTGGTTTGCGGGGGTAT
>JALAGK010000457.1 GCA_022712475.1 Enterobacteriaceae bacterium | reverse complement strand
TTTGTACTGGCCGTCAAAGCGAGTGTCTCAGCTGAAACTCTGCGTACGCATTTCCCGGCACAAATGAAAGTCGCCCCCGTAACAAAAATACGCGATCTCGTACAGTTACAGCTCCCCGGCCTTACGCTTCACAGTATGTCCGTTGCACCACCGCAAATTCCCTGGCACGCAGGTTACAACTACTTCGAACTGGAGAAGAACGGCGAACTATGGCAGGAGATGGAAAAATCGGGAACCTTCGCTCTGCATCTTTCAGGGGATTTCCCTGAGCTGGGCATGGAACTCTGGGCCATTCGTAATACCAGGGAATAGGATAGCGAATATTTACTATGCAGGAATCGCAAGCCATTGATGGCACCCGCAAAGCATGCGAGACAAACAGCGTCAATCCGTTGGTTGCTGCCGCAAACCCCTTACTCAATGCCATACCGCAGATTCGCCATTCGGCCTCACACAGCGATATGGCAGGGTTACGCCAGCATCTTGTTGATGAAACCCGTCGTTTTGAAGTCCGCTGCCAGCAGGCTGGTCTGTCTTACGAAACCATCATTGGCGCTCGCTATTGCTTGTGTACTGCACTGGACGAGGCCGCTGCACTCACCCCATGGGGCAGTAACGGCATGTGGACAACTAACGGCTTACTGGTGACGTTTCATAACGAAACCTGGGGTGGTGAAAAGTTTTTCCAGCTACTGGCCCGCTTGTCACAGCACCCTCAACAGCATATTCAGCTACTGGAGTTGATGAACTTTTGTTTGCAACTGGGCTTTGAAGGACGCTATCGCATTCTCGACAATGGCCGCTCGCAACTGGAAACCATCAAACAGCGCCTCTGGCAAATGATAAGAGACGTTCGCGGTGGTTACCCACAGCCTCTGTCGATGACGCCCATGGACAAACCCGTGCAACGAAAACTCTGGCACCCGGTTATTCCACTCTGGGCCTGTGCTGCGCTGTCCGGGCTTGCCCTTTGTCTGTTGTATATCACCCTCAACTGGTGGCTGGGCGATGCTACCAGCCCGGTACTGGCAAAAATCTATCAAACGCCGCTTCCTGAAGTACGGATTCAGCAGCCAGCTCAGGCGCAACCCGCCATGCTCAACCTACGCGGCTTTCTACAACCAGAAGTTGAAGCAGGGCTTGTTTCCGTGCGTGATGAGGCGGACCGCAGCATAGTTATTCTTAAAGGAGACGGGTTGTTCGACTCTGGCGCTACCGAGGTAAAAGCCCGCTATACCTCTGTAATTGACCGTATAGCGCAGGCCATGAACGGCGTCAGCGGTAATATCAGGGTTGTAGGATACAGCGATAACGTCCCCATTCGCAGCGCCCGCTTTGCTTCAAACTACGAACTCTCGCTGGCGCGTGCCCGTTCAGTGCAGTACCGGTTGCAAAAACATCTGGTGGACCCGGACCGGGTCAGAGCGGAAGGACGAGGTGAAATGGACCCGCTGGTCCCAAATACCACAGCCGCAGGGCGCGCGCTTAACCGCCGTGTGGAAATCACCCTGCTTGTGTCGCCCAAAAATACGCCAGTTGAAGCCAACAACCGCTCGCAAGGAAGCTATTAGGCATGTTCAAGTTGCTCTTCTCGCTGATTACCAGCCGCATCCTGTGGGGCTTTCTGGGCCTGTCGGCGCTCTCGGCGGTCGTCTGGATTGTCGGGCCCCTGATTTCTATTATGGATATCCGCCCGCTGGAGTCATCACAAAACCGCCTTATTGCTATGGGCGTTTTGTGGTTACTGTGGTGTAGTCGCCTCATCATCCCCCGAATTTATAACGCCTGGCTTAACCGCAGGTTGATGGACAACCTTAAAAACCAGGCACCGGCAGAGCACCCGGACAAAACAGGCCTCCCGACGAATGAGGACCCGGCGCTGGTTGAACGTTTTAACGAAGCCACTCAGCTGTTGAAAAAGGCACACTTCAGTCAGTCAGGCGGCTGGAAGGATCGCTTCAGCGCCCAGTATCTGTATCAACTGCCATGGTATGTCATTATTGGCGCTCCCGGTTCCGGGAAAACGACTGCACTTGCTAACTCCGGACTTCAATTCCCACTTGCCGAACGCTTTGGCAAAGCGGCATTACGCGGCATCGGCGGCACACGCAACTGTGACTGGTGGTTCACCAATGAAGCTGTCCTGCTTGACACAGCTGGTCGCTATACCACACAGGAAAGCGAGCAAACTCAGGATGCAGGTGAATGGCTGCAATTTATCCGGTTATTACAAAAATACCGTCGTCGCCAGCCGATTAACGGCATCATCATCACCATCAGTATTTCCGATATGCTGACGTTATCGCCACAGGCGCTGGAAAAGCAAGCCATCAGCGTGCGTAAGCGACTGGTTGAATTGCATGAACAGTTGGGCATTCGTTTCCCGGTGTACGTACTTGTTACAAAAGCCGACTTGCTCAAAGGTTTCCGCGCCTGGTTTAGTGGCATGGACAAAACTCAACGCGATCAGATCTGGGGATTTACCTTTGACCGGGATAGCACTCAGCAGGCAGATTTTAACCTGACCACAGAATTTCATCGCGCATTCTCACAGTTGCTACAGCGCCTGAATGCCGGGCTACCGGATATCCTGTTGCAGGAAAGTAGCCTCAGCAGTCGGGCTGAATGTTACCTGTTCCCGCAAGAATTCGTTGGTCTGCGCCCGCAGCTCACCGACTACCTGAACACCATCTTTTCCCATTCACACTTCGAAACCGCCTTCACGCCGCGCGGGATCTATTTTGCCAGCGGTACGCAGGAAGGCCTGCCATTTGACCGGGTAATGGGTGAACTGAACCGGACACTGTCGCTTCCAGCCTCACATAATGAAAGCGACCGCTGGGACAGCATCAGTAAAGACTCGCCTATTCCAGCGGGTAAGGGACAAAGCTTTTTTATCAAAGACCTGCTCCAACAGGTCGTTTTCCAGGAATCAGGTATTGCCAGCCTCAACCGATGGTGGGAAATACGCAGCCGCGCTGTCGCCTGGCTTGGCTACGCCTTGCTGGGAATAGGCATCCTGATAGCCGCCGCGTTGTGGTTCAACAGCTATAAAAATAATAAAAATTATCTTCAGGATATCGC
>JALAGK010000456.1 GCA_022712475.1 Enterobacteriaceae bacterium | reverse complement strand
GTCACCGACGACAGCACCCCGACGCTGAAAGGCTCTGCGGGTGCGGGCATGACTATCCGTATCTATGACAACCAAACGCTGATTGGCAGCACCACCGCTGACAGCAACGGTAACTGGAGCTTCACGCCTGAAACGCCACTGAAAGACGGTAGCCATTCTTTCACCGCTGATGCTGTAGACAGCGTAGGCCAGGTGAGCGATAAGAGCGGCGACTGGGCTATCAGCATCGATACGCAGGCACCGGATGCCATTAAGGATCTGACCCTGACCGATGACGTGGGCACAGTAACCGGCCCAATTAAGAGCGGTGATACCACCGACGATGCAACCCCGACCTTTAGCGGCAGCGCTGAGCCGGGCAGCACCGTGAACATCTATGACGGTAATAACAAGATTGGCACTGTCACTGTAGGTGAAGACGGTAAGTGGAGCTGGACGCCGGAAACCGAACTGGCTGATGGCGACCATAGCCTGTCTGCCAGCGTCACTGACGAAGCGGGCAACGAAAGTGCACGTACGCCGTCTGTGGACATCAAGGTTGATACCGCCGATGTCAACATCTCCATCAGCTACCTGGTGGATGACGTTGGTAGCGTGACCGGCAACCTGGCCACCGGCAGTGTGACTGACGACGTCCAGCCAGAAATCGTGGGTAAAGGCAAAGCAGGCAGCATCGTTAAGATTTACGACGGTAACATCCTGCTGGGCAGTACCACCGTGGGTACCGATGGCACCTGGCGCTTCACGTCTGAGTCCGATCTGGCCGAAGGTACACATACCATCAAAGCCAGAGCGACAGATGGCGCAGGTAACGTGAGTGAAGATGCAACCTTCACCATTACCATCGACACCAAAGCACCGTCGGCGCCGACCATTGATGGCGCACACGATGACGTGGGGGCAATCCAGGGTAACGTGGCACACAACGGCGTGACTGACGATCCGACCCCGACGCTGAGCGGTACAGCAGAAGCAGGCTCTCTGGTTTCCATCTACGATGGCACGACCAAAGTGGGTTCTGTGAAAGCAGACGCTAACGGCGACTGGAGCTGGACACCGACCACGACGCTGGGCGAAGGCAGCCATACCTTCACCGTGACCGCAACTGATGCGGCAGGCAACGTGAGCGGTAAGTCAAACGAGTACACCCTGACGACGGACTACACGGCACCGGATGCCTCTAAACTGGCTATTACGGGCTTTGAAGACGACGTTGGCGAGGTAACGGGCAACATTACCAGCGGCGGCAGCACCGACGACACCATGCCGGTGATTATCGGTACCGGTACGGCGGGCGACACTATCACCGTGTACACCACGCTGAACGGTACGAAAGTACTGCTTGGTAGTACCACCGTTGGTAGTGATGGTAAATGGAGCCTGCAGGTTGACGCAGACCATGCTCTGGCAACGGGTACGCATGCGCTGACGGCAGTGGAAACTGACCCGGCAGGCAACAGCACCAACCCGAGCGCTATCTACACCGTGACGGTCGTGGGCGATGTGCCGGCAGCACCGAGCATCAACACTGTTGTTGATGATTACGGCTCTGTCACTGGCGAACTGCAGAAAGGCGCGGTGACCGATGACAGTACCCCGACGTTGAAAGGCTCGGCGGGCGCGGGCATGACTATCCGTATCTACGACAACGGCACGTTGATTGGTAGCACCACCGCTGACAACAACGGCAACTGGGCGTTTACGCCGACCAGCAACCTTCCGGATGGCAGCCATGCCTTCTCCGCGGATGCGGTGAACACCGTAGGTCAGGTGAGTGAGAAGAGTGGTGAGTGGAGCATCTCCATCGACACCGCAGCACCGTCAGCGATTACCGATATGGTTATCACTGATAACGTGGGCGAGATTACTGGCCCAATCGTGAGCGGTGATACCACTGATGACAACACGCCGACCCTGAGCGGAAGCGCGGAAGCGAACAGCATCGTGACCATCTATGATGGCAACACGAAGATTGGTTCAACCACCGCAGACAGCAACGGTAAGTGGAGCTGGACGCCGGAAACTATCCTGGCTGACGGCAAACACAACCTGTCTGTGAGCGCGAAAGATGTTGCAGGTAACGAAAGCGATCGCACCGCTGTGGTTGATTTCACCGTCGATACGGCAAACGTGACGATTTCAATCACCTCTGTGGTGGATGATATCGGCAGCGTCACTGGCAACATCGCGGCGAATGGCGTGACCGACGATACCATGCCGACCATTAATGGTATTGGTAAAGCGGGCAGCATCGTGAAGGTTTACGATGGCGATACGCTGCTGGGCAGTACCACCGTGACCTCAGGCGGTACATGGAGCTTCACGCCATCGACGGCGCTGAAAGACGGCGCGCACACTATCAAGGTGAACGCGACCGACGCAGCAGGCAAAACCAGTGAAGACGTGAGCTTCAGCTTCACCGTTGACACCGAAGCCCCGACGCTGCCGACCATCGCCAACGTGGAACAATACGTGGTAACCATTAATGGACCTCTATAATCCGGCAGTGAAACTGACGACCCGACCCCGACCCTGAGCGGTACTGCGGAAGCAAATAGCCTGGTCACCATTTATGACGGTGAGAAGGCTATCGGTTCCGTGAAAGCAGACAGCAATGGTGACTGGAACTGGACAACCCCGACGCTGACCGCAGGTGAGCACAAATTCACCGTGACGGCAACCGACGCGGCGGGCAATGTGAGCGGTAAGTCGAACGAGTTCGTTCTGACCACCGACTACACTGCGCCGGACGGTTCTAAGCTCGCTATCACTGGCTTTGAAGACTCTGAAGGGGCTGTAACCGGGAATATCGTCAGCGGCGGTTCGTCTGACGACAAACAGCCGGTTATCTCCGGTACCGGTACGGCGGGCGATACCATCACGCTTTACACCACGATTAACAGTGTGAAGACGCTGCTGGGTACCACGACTGTTGATGCCAACGGCACCTGGAAACTGGCGCTGGATAGCAGCAATGCCCTGTCTGAAGGCCTCAACAGCCTGAGCGCGGTTGAAAGCGATCCGGCCGGTAACGCCACCAGCCCAAGCCCGGCTTACGTGGTCACGATTGTGCCGACCTCGTTTGCTGCGCCGACCATCGACAACGTTGATGACAACGCCGGCAAGGTGACAGGTACGGTAACCAGCGGTTCGTCTACCGACGACACCACGCCGACCCTGAGCGGTAGCGCGGAAGCCAACAGCACCATCTTCATCTATAACGGTGAGACGAAGCTGGGCCAGACCACGTCTGACAGCAACGGTAAGTGGACCTGGACGGTGACGCCAGCTCTGGCAGAAGGCGATTACAGCTTTACCGCTAAGGCGCAGAGCTCTGCAGGCGTACTCAGCGACGCAAGTAACGTGTGGAATGTCACCATTGACACCACCGCACCGAACCCGGTAGCTGATCTGCTCATCACCGACGATGTGGGTGATTACAAAGGTCCGTTGGTTGACGGTGACACCACCGACGACAACACGCCGACCCTGAGCGGTACTGCGGAAGCAGGCAGCTCCGTCACTATCTATAACGGTCAGAATATCCTCGATATTGTGACGGTGAAAGAAGACGGCAGCTGGAACTGGACGCCGAGTACAGCGCTGAAAGACGCAACCTATGCGTTCTCCGTTACCGTAACCGACGCCGCAGGCAACACCAGTGCTGCAACGCCGGTAGCGAACATCACAGTTGATACCTTAGCTCCGCAGGTGACGCTGGCGATTAATGGCTACTACGACAATACCGGGACTAACCAGGGCCTGATGACCGGCAACAACGGGTCAACGGATGAAGTTAACCCGATTCTGACCGGTAGCTGGACAGGTGATCTGCAGTCAACGGAAGTGGTGCGTATTTACCAGGACAGCGTCCTGCTGGGTGTTGCCACGGTTGACCGTACGACCAGAACCTGGACCTACGCGGTGAAAGGACTGGAGAACACCCATAAGTACAGCTTCACTGCAACGGCTGTCGATACTGCTGGCAACGAAACGGCGATTTCGCCGGAGTTCTTGTTGACTGTCGACCTCGATGCGCCGACGCAGACGGTGAAGATTGTCAGCTTTACTGATGATGTAGGTCTGGAGACCGGTGAGTTCCCGTCTGGTACTACGACGGATGACCGTAACCCGACTCTGAACGGTACAATCAGTGGTATTCCGCTGGAAGAAGGCGACGTGGTGCGCATTTACGACGTGGTCAGCAATACGCTGCTGGGTACGGCTGTCGTTGATACCGCCACCAACACCTGGAGCTTCGTACTGCCGCCGCTGACAGATGACATGAGTTACATCTATAAGGCTGTGGTTGCGGATGCGGCGGGTAACGAAGGCACGAGGTCTGATGACTTCAACATTCACGTCAACCTGACTATCAATGTTGAAAGTCAGAACACCCTCGACCCGACGCCGATTATTTCGGGTTCTACCGGCTTCGATATCGGAGAAGGTGAATACCTGAAGGTAACGGTTAACGGTAAGACCTACTCTTCTGAGAATGGTCAGGTGGTTATCGACCTGCGTAACAATACCTGGTACGTGCAGATCCCAGATGCTGACGCCATGGCGGTAGGCACTTACGACGTTACTGCGGTGCTGTATGCGGCAAACGGAACCAAGATTACCGAGGATGACTCCAGAAACGAGCTGGTGATTGCACCGACGCCGTCTATTAGCTTTACGGCAAGCGGCGCAACCGCGCAGGATACCAGTACGGCTATCACCGTGGGTGAAGACGGTACCTGGCGTATTCTGAGTAACTCGGCGGTGTTTACGCAGAACGGTACGGACTCCACGACGCTGGGCTCGTTCTCGTCCATCATTCTGTCGGGTACGGACCGTCAGCAGCAGTCAACGTTCATCGATATGGACCGCGACGGCCTGATGGATATCCTGGGTGCAGATACCGCTTATGCGAACGGCCAGCAGTCGTTCAAATATAACGGTACGAGTTACACCGCCATCCAGATTGGTGCTTACGGCGTGACCGGTCAGACCAACAACGGTAACGCAAACGCCTACGTGTGGTACGGCGGTGCGGCAGGTATCGACATCAACGGCGACGGCTACGTAGACATTGTCTACGGTGACGAAACGCCGAACGATGCTGAAGCACGCGGCGGGTACGACACCACGTTCGTACTGAACACCAACGGCACCATTGAGGGCTATGCGAAATCTGGCGCGTACGTCTATACGAGTACCACCCAGAATGGGGTAGCGAACACCAACTCCGGCAACCCAACGCCAGACCGTGAAATCGCGACCGTTGACCTTAACAACGATGGCTATGTTGACATTGTTTACCACGGCACAGCGGGCACTAACACCACCTCTAAAGGGGGAAGTAATGGTGATAACTCTCGTCTGGTGGTTGTTGAGAACAACCGCGATGCCAACGGTAACGTCACGCTGACCAACACCCAGATTATCTCTGGCGTGTTCAACGGCGATAACGGGGCTGACAACCGTTACACCACGCTGACCTGGGCGGATCTGAATGGCGATGGCTATATGGATCTGTTTGTGGCGGGTCTGGGTGGCCAGGGTGGTACGACCGGGGCAAACAGCGCGGTTTACTACAACGATGGTGCCGGTAATCTGGTCTCGACGGCAAACGGTGTTGGCCTTGCCAACAGCACCAACGTGGCTACGAATGGCGTCAACAAGCAGGTGTTCAGCGACAACGTCAACAGTATGACCTCGCTGGCGGTTGACTGGAACGGCGACGGTAAGATGGACCTGGTTGAGTTTGCAGGGGTTGCAGGTAGCACCGCAACCAACAACGCCCTCAACATAGGTCTGGTATGGCTCAACGGTGGCGTGAATAGCGCAACTGGCCAGGTGAACTGGACGTCAGAAACTATCCTGACCAACTCGAACCTGAGCGGTACCTACTTCACAACCGGTGCGCTGGCGGTGGACCTGGACTACGACGGTGACCAGGACCTGGTAGTCTTCCGTGCTCAGGGTGGTAAAACCGAGTACATCGAGAACACCAATAAGGTTGTGGATGGCACCAGCATTATTCTGCGCCTCCTCGATAAGAATGGTGTGAACGCGTTCTACGGCAATACCGTGATGTTGATTGACGAAGCGACAGGCCAGGTTGTGTCTTCCCAGGTCATCAATCCGCAGGGTGGTGTCAACATGAACAACTCTACGGGTCTGGTGTACTTCTATGGGCTGGATGCGTCCAAATCCTATAGCGCAGTGATGCTGGCTAGCGGTTCTGATGTTGGTGGCGTAACGTCTGTTACGCTTAACGGCAAGGTCAACGCGATTGAAAACGTGAACAGCACCTGGAGCGGCCTGAAGGCAGTGGAAGCGAACCATGCTTACACCCTGACGGCGGAAAGCAGCTTCAATGCGTCTAACGCGTCAACCGCAGCGACGGACGATACCAACAAAACGGGTATTGTCGGCACCGGCTACAACGACACCCTGTTCGCAACCGCAGGTACGCATATTTACAACGGCGGCGGCGGTTCGGTGAAAGTGTCAGGTGTCACCACCTGGAGCGACACCGGCGGTATGGATATCGTTGACTACAAGATGGCGGGCAGTACGGCGCTGACCATTGATATGAACAACACGGGCTACCAGAACACCGGTTTCGGCAGCGCGAAGTTTGTGAATATCGAAGGTATTGCAGGCGGTGACGGCAACGACACCTTTACGGGCAATGCAGCCAATAACTTCTTTGAAGGCCGCGGTGGGAATGACATATTCAATCTCAACGCAGGTGGTCAGGATACCTTGTTGTACAAGGCCCTGAGCGCTGCCAACAATGGAGGCAATGGTCAGGACACCGTATATGGCTTCCACGTCGGTACCATCGAAGCGACGAAGAATGCCGATATCATCGATATCAGCGAGCTTCTGGTTGGGTATGAAGCTGACTCGGACGGTGCTGCTCACTACATCAACGGTGTAGCGACCATCGACGCAGGCGATAAGATCAGGGACTTCTTGTCTGTTACCCACAGCGGTAACGACACCATCCTGAACATCGACCGCGACGGTACGGGTTCGTCTTATGGTATGACGGCAATGATTACGCTCAAGGACACTAACGTGGACCTCGAGACGCTGCTGGCTAACCATCAGATCACACTGAGCTAAGAAAGCAGGAGGAGGCTTGAGCCTCCTCCTTTTCTTGCGATCTGTGATGCCGAAGAACCTGTTGGGTAGTTTTTGTCAGGCTCCAGGATTATTCTTGTTGTCAGACACGGAAAACTATTCAAGGAGATATCTATGTTGAACCTACGCAATCCTTCACCGCAGCGTATTGTTGTGCTGGGAGGAGGAACCGCAGGCTGGTTTGCCGCGATTGCGCTGCGCCGGATTTTCAGCCCTAACGTGGAAATTAAAGTCATTGAATCGTCAACGATCGGCATTGTCGGCGTTGGCGAGGGCGGGCTTTTGAACTTCATTGGCGCGCTGAATCACAACAATATTGATGTTAACGAGTTTGTCCGGGAAACCGGTGCCGCCTGGAAGTGGGGATTCTCTTACGAAGGCTGGCGCACGGGGAAAGAGGACGACCGCTTTTTCCATTTGTTTGCCTCGCAGGAAACCCCGGTTTCACGCTGGCACGAGCGGGGGACGTGGCCGTATCTGTCGGCAATGGTAAGCCAGAATGTTGATCTGGATAACTATGTGCAGGCAAGCAAGCTCATCAAAAGTAATGCCACCCAGGCGCAGGCCGCAGCTCTGGTGGACGCGCAAAATGCGGGCATTATTCCGTCTTTCCATTTTGACAGCTATAAGCTTGCGACGTACCTCAAGAAAGTCGCGCTGTCGCGCGGGGTGACGCACCTTGACGCTGTCGTGGACGAGGTGGTGTTTGATGAGAAAGGGTTTGCCCGCGAGTTGCGCACCGCTGACGAGCGCATCACGCTGGACTTCCTTATTGATGCCTCCGGGCTGTCGCGTAAGGTGATTGGCAGGAAAGGTATGGAGAGCGAGTGGGTGTCGTTTAAAGACTACCTGCTGATGGACTCCGCCATTCCCTTCTATATGCCGCACCCGCAGCAGAATCCGATGCTGGTCACGCGCGCCATTACCATGAACGCAGGCTGGATGTGGCAAATTCCGTTGATTGAACGTGTGGGGGCAGGTTACGTCTTCAGTAGCAAGCACATCACCGAAGAAGAGGCGGTTAAGGAAGTTGAGCAGCGTCTGGGCTATGCCATCAAGCCGCATAAAACACTGCGCTTTGACCCGGGTTGCCATAAAGAAGTATGGAAAAACAACGTCATGGCGTTGGGTCTTTCCAGCGGCTTCGTTGAACCACTGGAAGCGACCTCCATTGGGCAGATGCTCGAGCAATTGCTGAGCTTTGAGCGTGTGGTTGTCAGCAGCCAGGGTGTCGTCTCCGACAGCGCAATCCGCGAGTTTAACGAGGGTAACCTCCAGTCCTGGATTGGCATTCGTGATTTCCTGCGTATGCACTATGACTGCGCGCGTAACGACACGCCGCTGTGGCAGGATGTGGCGAAATCGCCCTATCCGGAAAGCTACCGGGCGCTGCGTGAAGTGTGGCAGGAACGCATGCCGCGTATGGTGGATGTGGAAAACTACGCCATTAATCACTGGCGTGGCATCTTCCACCCCATTAACTGGATGTTTGTGGCCGCCCCGCTGGGAGTATTGCCAGCCAGCGCCGGTGAGATGGATTTACGACTGCTGACACCGGAAAAACGTGCAGAAGCGCTGCGTTATGCCCAGGAAATGAAAAAGTAATTAGCAGGACAAGGACGATTCAGCATTTTAATTAATAACACCGGGCCATGATAAATGGCTCGCGTGTTGTGCTGAATATCAGGACATATTCATTGGATGGAAAGACACAATGAAAGGATTTAAAAAAGTTAATACTGTAATGAAAAGCGCGCTGATTATTAGCGCAATGCTTTCCTCCGCCAGTCTACAGGCGCAGGTTTTTCAGAGTGGCGAAAATAATAAGGCTGGCGCGACAGTAACCAACCAGTATTTTTCTATGCCGCAGGTGGTACCTGAACAGGCACAGCTTGTTTATTATTATCCGGCCAGCGTTAATGCCGGGCCGATTAATATTTATGTGGATAAAGAGTTTCATACCGCGCTGCTGCCGGGTGAGTTTACTGCGCTGTGTGTAAATACCGGTCAGCATGTACTGGCAGCGGCCGTCAACGATGCGCCGCTGTACCAGCAGAAAACCACGGCGGGTGTCCATGCTAACTTTAACGGCGGCAAGACGTACTTTGTGCGCTCGGCAGTTGGCGATGGCGTAGTGAGCGAAGCCGTGCCTCGTCAGGAAGCCGAAAAAGAACTGCTGGAGATGAACCGCAATACACGCATTATTAACCGCGCCTCGGGCGTACAGAATTGCCGCTATGTGGGTTCCGGCAACGACGTGACGCTGATTATGGATGCAGTGCTGTTCCGATTCGCTGGCAGCCGCTATGACCAGATGCTGCCGGAGTCGCAGGCGAAGCTGGACCGTCTGGTGGAGTTCACGAAGCGTTCTAATAACGTAGGCAGCATCGACCTGGTGGGCTATACCGACGGTATTGGTAACAGCGAAACTAACCGCCGCCTGTCGCAAGCGCGTGCAGAAACTGTACGCGAGGCGCTGGTGAACGCGGGAGTTGATAGCGCTATTATTCACGTTCAGGGCCAGGG
>JALAGK010000455.1 GCA_022712475.1 Enterobacteriaceae bacterium | reverse complement strand
TCAGCATGAAGCCGGGTACGGTGGCGCAGACAGCCTACGAGCCAAAACGCGTAGCCATTTCAGGCCTGGGAGCGGTATCTGCGGTAGGCCACACGCTTAACGAAATTCTTGAGCATGTGTGGGCGGAAAACCCGCAGCCGATAGAATTGGGTTCGGTATCGTTCTTTGACGATACGCTGGAAGAAGCCCACGAACTGCTTGATACGCTGACCGAAACTGGCCAGTTCACCGACCTGCTCGGTGATGATTATTCCATTGCTGACAATGCATTACCGGAAAATGAAGCGAACTTCAAAACCTTCCAGGTCATGAATCTGGAACCGCGTAAGCATCTGCGTCGCTTTGACCCGCGTAAAGCCACGCGTGGCGGCACCTTTGCGCTGATCGCCCTGGCTGAAGCGCTCAATGGCGCGAAGCGTAAAATTAAAAAGGATGGCGACGAGCTGGGTATGGTGATGGGCATGTCCCGCGGCCCGCAGGAAACCACGTATAAATACCTGCAAAGCCTCAAACCGGACCCGCGCAAAGTACGTACCTCTGAGTTCCCGGGCTCGCTCATGAACGCCATTGCGACCTTCTGCGGTATTTCCGAAGGCATTAAGGGCTACACCACGACGCTTGCGACCGGTGAAAACGCCGCGCTTGGTGCGCTGACCTACGGTTATGAAATCGTGCGCCAGCAGCTTCAGCCGCAGGTCCTGGTGGGAGGGGCGGATGAGTACTTCCCGTCAATGTCGCTGTATATGGATGCGGTGACGCAGAAAATCCATATGACGTCAGATGCACGTGAGTACCAGATTTACGGTGAGAACGCGAAAGGCTTCGTGCCGGGTGAAGGTGCCTGCATGATGCTGCTCGAAGACCTGGACGCAGCGCGCTCGCGCGGGGTTGACGTGCAGGCAGAAATCGTCGGTTACGGTAAGTCCAACAGCAACAGCTACTTCGATGCGAAAGCGCTTGATGAAAAAGCTGAGGCAATGGCGTTGGCTATTACGCGTGCACTGGCCGATGCCGGCATGACGGCAAAGGACATCGACCTTGTCTGTGGTACCAGTAATGGTGCCGAGGCGAGTTCGACGGTGGAGCTGAACGCGATTTACCAGGCCTTTAGCCAGGATAATCCGCAGGTGCCGGTGGTGAACTACAATGCGTATTTCGGCTTTGTAGAGTCGTCTGCGGGTCTGATGAACCTGGCTGTACTGGTTGATTGCCTGAAAAAACAGGCGGTACCGGCGATTCCGTTTACCGGTGCGTTCTGTGATACGCGCATTAACTTCGTACGTGAACCGCTGAAACTCGCGCTCAACAATGTACTGCTGGTAGGCGCAACCGAAGGCGGCAACTACTACGCTTTTATCATTAAGGGTTGATACCGTGGGCAACGCGACGATTATCTCTGGCTACAGCGTGCGCCTGGCGTTTGCAGAAGACGAGAAGGCGTTAATTGACAACCTTAAGCGGGGCCAGGGGGTCAAGAAAACGTACTGGTTTGAGTCCGATGCGGCGGCTATCCGGTGCGGATTAAAAGAGAACAAATTCGCAGCCAGAGTGCCGGTTGACAGCGACGGCGTATTTGATGTGGTTTGTGAGTTGATTGATCGCGCCCTTAAGCAGGCAATGCTGGATGAGCATTGCCTGTCCGGGGACAACGTTCGCGTCTATCTGACCGGGCTGGGGCCGAGGGTTGACGTTATTGATTATGCGGCGTTTTACGACCATAACGATATTGAAGATGTGACCCTCACGAAGTCGGTGCAGGGACTACATGTCTCGAAAATGTCGCAGGACAAGCTGGCCTGCGCCATTGCCAAACGTTTTGCCCTGAAATACCTGCCGCCCAACATGCACTGCACCAGCAACTCATCGCTGTCGGCCATGCATCTTGGGTGCCAGGCCATTGGTGCAGGCGGTGCAGACCTGGTGCTGGTGATTAACTGCTCGCAGATTAAAACCCAGGACATGTATTTCCTTGAAAGCCAGTCGATGCTTGATGGCGATGTGGTGCAGCCCTTCGGTGAAGGGAGTAAAAGCGTGCTGTTTGCCGAAGGGTTTAGCGCGCTGCTTCTGGAAAGCGAGCGCCACCGCGAGGCACGACAGATGAAAGGAGGCATCGCGCTCACGTCCACTTATCTGCAAATCAGCGCCGGACGCAGTAATGATGCGGCACAGCTCAGTGCCAGCTTACTTAAAGTGATGAATAAGGCGCTTGAGAAAGCGGACGTTACCTGTGATGAGCTTTGCGCCATTATTCCTCATGCCAACGGTTCGCAGGACAGCGACAAGGCCGAGGCGCAGGCAATACTCTCGCTTCTGGGCGAGCAGGTGGTGCCAGTGCTCGCGTATAAAGGGCAGATTGGTTATACCCCTACCGGTTCAGGCGTGGTCGACGTCATTATCGGCCACCATGCTTTGTGCCAGAAAGAACTGCTGTCGCCTACGGGGACGGTGGCAATAAGGGACAATATTGCGGCGCATGTGCTGCTCAATCAGGGCGTAGTAAAGCACGATAAAAAGCATCTTTTAAAAGTGGGTCTGGGCGTTGATGGTTCCATCATTGGCATGGTGATGTCTGAACGCGACGCCGGTTAAGCACAGGGACAGGGAAAACCACATGTATTTATCGTCATTTTCCATTATTGAGCCGCAGGAAAGCGTGTATTTGTTTTACCCTGGCTGGCTGAACGTCTGGGAATCTCACATGTATAACCGGTCGTTAAAATCGACCGGTGCGCATGGCTGGGGTTTTAAGCGTTTCGGCACGACGAAAGATATTTATGCCAGAGAAATGATCCGCACCCCGAATTACAAAAAATATATCGATGCGATGGATCAGGTGTGTGACAACGCGCTGCATCAGATGAGCGCCAAAGAGCGTATGCAACTGATGAAGTCACGCACGGCGTTTATTTACGTCGATTCCTGGGGAGAGTCAGGGCCGTTTGAAGAGATCTCCAGCGCCTTACATACCGCGATGATTGATACGCTGCCAAAAAACCTGGTGAAGAAATTCTCGGTTAAAGATTTCACCTGCAAAATCCGCGGTGAAAAACAGGCGCTAATGCAGGCAATGAAGGTGGCTCAGGATTATCTCGACTGGGATATTTTTGACTTTGTAGTGATTTGCGCGGCTTACCGCGCGGTACCGGTGCTGGCCATGTCTGAAGAAGACATTGATACCGATAAAAAAGCGCGGACCAAAGAAAAAGACATCCGGCTTAACCTCTGTGTTGAACGTGTGGGCTGCTTTATTTTCAGTAACCGCGAAAGCGCAATGAAAGTGAGCTGCGGTCATTACCTTTTGCCACAGAGTGACGCTGAACTTCAACGCGAGCTGCTTACGCCGGATGCGCAGGTTAATTTGCTGGCGTTTGCCGGGCTGCGTAAAAGTGAGCCTGTGCGTGCGCTGCTTACCTGTAAACCGGGTGAAGATCCGCGGGCTATCAGCCTGGTGGACCGCTACGGCGCCAGCGGCTGTCTGTCGCCTGCGCTGGGCTGGATTTATCTGGAGCAACAGGCTGAGTCCGGGGCGCACGGAAACATGCGTACCGTCGTGCCTGACAATTTTGGTGGTTACACCTGGTTTGATACCGCGTATTAAGCGTGCGAACAGTGCGACTCATGGGAAGAGATTATGGCAAACAGCATTAAGGAACTGCCGGCAATCCTGTTGATTGATATCTACAAAAGCTACGGGCAAGGCGAGAGCAAAGTCGACGCCCTGAAGAATATCAATCTCGATATTGCAAAAGGAGAATTTCTGGCCCTGTGCGGCCCGTCGGGCAGCGGGAAAAGTACGCTGCTGAATATTCTCTCCGGCATTGATAAGCCCAGCGCAGGCGCGGCAATTTTTCTTAATAAGGCGCTCAACGACCTTAATGAAGACCAGCTTTCTTTCGTCAGAAGCCGGCATCTTGGTTTTATTTTTCAGTTCTTCAACCTGATTCCGGTGCTCAGCGCACTGGATAATGTCTATTACCCGCTGGTGTTAAACGGTAACTATGGCGTGAAAGAGGCCCGTGAGCGGGCGCTGCACTATCTGGATAGCGTAGGGCTGGCTCAACTTGCCAATCGTAAGCCGGGGCAGCTTTCCGGCGGGCAGCAGCAGCGTGTGGCGATTGCCCGGGCGCTGGCGCATGAGCCGCAGGTAGTGGTGGCCGATGAGCCAACCGGGAACCTGGATCTGGCAACTGGTGAAGCCATTCTGGACCTGCTGATGAAAATTAACGAGGAAACCAAAACCACGTTTATTGTCTCGACGCACTCCACTCAGCTTAAGGACCGGGCGCGGCGCGTCATTGAAATCAAGGATGGGGAGTTGGTGTATGACACGGCTCAATAAATGTATTGCGGTGCTGGGCTTATCGCTGAGCGTTTTTGCACACGCCGCGCTGCCCGCGCTGGATGCGGTGCTGCAAAAAGGGTTTCCAACCCAGGCCGCGGCACTGACCACCACCACGCAGGCGTTGTACCAGGAATATGAAAGCCAGCACGCGGTAGCCTCGCTGGTCTTTTATTCCTACGGCATGTTGCGTCTGGCAAATCACTACAAGGCGGCGAACGACTTCGTTAACGCGTCTGAGTACGCCAAGCTCGGCTTTTTCTGGCTCGATGAGGCTGTTGATACTCATGAAAACGATATGCGCGTGCGTTATTTGCGTGCGCGTGTCGACGCCTGGCTGCCCGCGGACCTGGGGCGCTGTGTGGTGACGCTCAACGACACTGAGCTGATGAGCCAGCATAAAGGCGAATTTAGCGCCAGTTTGCAGACCAATATTGATTTTATGCGTTATCGCGCGTTGCTGAGCTGCAAAGAACAGGCGCAGGCCAGCGCACTACTGGCACAAATCAAAAAGGACGGCGCTGCGTCGGCGTTGTTATCGCTGGGCGCGGATGAAACACCTGAATGGAGCATGGACGAAATCACCCAGGTGGTGATGCCGTTGATGAAGGGTGAATAAATGTTGAATGGAATGATAATAAGCGGCGTGGCTCTCGCGCTGATTGTGGGGTTTGTACTGTGGTGTGCGCTGTACAAAGTACAGGATATTAAATTCGCGTTCCTGAATTTATTTCGCCACAAACGACGCTCCTTTTCGACCATTGCCGCCATTATGCTGGGCGGTGTGTCGATTTTTTTGTATGGCGGCTTTATTGACTACTCGTTCTGGATACTGAAAGAGCAGACCGTCAGAACCAATATTGGTCACGTGCAGATTTATAACAAGACCTATTTTGACACCTCCAATAAAAGCAAAAGCATTATTGATAATTACGAGGCGTTGAAGGCGGATATTCTCGCTGACCGCGAGCTGGCACCGTATATCTCCACCATTTCCGGGCAGCTTGAATTTACGGGGGTTATCTCCCAGTACGAAAACGAGACCTCCAGCTACTTCTCGGCGCTGGGTGTGGAGCCGCTGCCTGCACTGAAGCTCGGCTCGTTCGATAAGCTTATTTCCGGTAGCGACCTGTCGCGCGTTAAACAGGACGAAGTGACGCTTGGCAGTGGGCTTGCGAAGACCCTGAACGCCCGTTATGGCAACTGGCTTGATGTGCTGGTGGTGAACACCCACGGTGGCCAGGGCGCGCTGTCGCTCAATCTGCGCGGGAT
>JALAGK010000042.1 GCA_022712475.1 Enterobacteriaceae bacterium | reverse complement strand
ATGCCGCACCGCTGTTTTACCTGAGGATAAATAACCCTTGAAAAAACCGCCCACAAAGGCAGAATGAAGTCTCTTATCTTTGACCCTGTGGGACGACCCGCAGGCGTATCTCACAACGGGGACGGCCCCATCTTTCGGGAGTCCGTTATGTCCTGGTTAGTGCTTCTTATTGCTGGTTTACTCGAAGTGGTCTGGGCTGTTGGCCTGAAATATACCCACGGTTTTAGCCGCCTGGTGCCGAGCGTGATTACCGTTGTGGCGATGGTTGCCAGTATGGCGCTGCTTGCCTGGGCCATGAAAACGTTGCCAGTGGGTACGGCCTATGCCGTATGGACCGGCATTGGCGCAGTGGGCGCAGCCATTGCCGGTATTGTGCTGCTGGGGGAATCCGCAAGCCTGATGCGAATTGCCAGCCTGACGCTGATTGTGGTGGGAATTATTGGGCTTAAGGTTAGCGCGCACTAAGCGGTGTTTGCTTTACCCAATGCAGCTGGTTGATATCAAAACCCTGACGCGCGGCCTCCTGTACCAGCTCGGTGCGGGTTTGGCTATCAAGCTCTGGCGAGCGTGACAGGATCCACAGCCAGCTGCGGTCAGGACCGCACACCAGCGCGTGCTGGTAGTCATCATCAAGGGCAATTACGTTATAGCCGCCCCAGAAGGGGCCGAAGAACGACACTTTTAGCGCTGCACGCGTGGGCGCGCCGGTGAAGCGTGCTACACCTTCGCTCTCTTTCCAGCGCTGGCGTTCGGGATCGTAGCCGCGATTGAGGACGCGAATATCGCCGTTGTCCTTAAGACTGTAGTTAGCCGTGACCTGTTCCAGCCCTTTCTCAAAGCGGTTATCCAAGCGGGCAATCTCATACCAGGTACCGAGATAACGTTTGGCGTTAAAATTATCGACCACAGTAACGTCTTTTGGCGGCGTGGGGGTGCGGCAGGCCACCAACAGGCAGGTGGCTGCTGCAGCGGCGGCAAAAGTCCAGAAGCGCATAAGAACTCCTTATCAATGAAGTTCTGCAAGTGTAGCCTGGAGAAGGGATATTGAGTGAAAAGGGCCGTGAAATCACGGCCCTCAGATTGCTGACAATGAAGGAAAAACGTGGTTTTTCCTTCATTGTGGTTAGCAGACGAAAATCAATAAATTGATTTTCCTTGTTTTTTGGGTGTCATCCATCCTGTCTGTGACAGGATGAGGTTGGTCATCAGTCTCAGGGCCGTAAATTTACGGCCCTTTATATTTACAGAGAGATAACGCCAATCAGCGTAATGATGCTCAGAATGGTTGCCAGCCCGTAAAACACCCACTTGCCGGACGGCACGTGGATTTTCAGGTCGTGCATGGCGTGATGCAGACGGTGCAGCCCGCACCACAGCGGCAGAACAATCATCAGGAAGATGAACAGACGTCCGACCCAGCTCTGGGCAAAGGCCAGCACGCGCTCAAAACTTAGCGCATCACCCGGGTACAGCCCAAGCGGCAGCATAATGCCCACCAGCAAAATGATAACTGGTGCAATGATGGCGCTCCACATACCGCCTGCGCCAAACAGGCCCCAGAATACCGGCTCATCGGAACGTTTAGGGTTTGGATTGATCACGTTGGCTCCTTACCAGAACAGGGCGACAAGCAGAATAACAACCGTCACGACAATCGTGACGCCCCAGAGTCCTTTGATGATAGGCTCTGGCCCCATTTTTTCATCTTTGACGATGATGTTGGCCGCCTTCGGTGCCAGCTCAAACCAGGTTTTGGTATGCAGCAGTGCGGCTGCCAGCGCTATCAGGTTGATGATGACCACCACCGGGTTTTGTAAAAAGCCCACAAACCCGGCCCAGGACTCAGCACCATTTTTCAGCGCGAACAGGCCAAATATCAGCACGATGCTGAACCATACGGCGGGCAGCGCCGTGCCTTCACGCAGCATGTAGAAGCGGTAAAAACCCAGCTTTTGCCACCAGTTGGCCGGCATCGGCCGCACATACGGTTTACGTTTTGTCGTCATTGTGCACTCCTTAGCGTGGCTTCAACGTTGCTATCAGGAAATCTTTCGAACTTTCCACTTTCCCCTGCTGGATAGCAGCGGCCGGATCGACGTGCTTCGGACACACTTCGGAGCAGAAACCAACGAAAGTACAGCTCCACACGCCATTCTGGCCGTTAAGCTGCGCCATACGCTCTTTCTGACCGTGGTCGCGGCTATCCAGGTTATAGCGGTGGGCAAGGGTGATAGCGGCCGGGCCAATGAACTCCGGGTTCAGGCCAAACTGCGGGCAGGCGGCGTAGCACAGGCCACAGTTGATGCAGCCGGAGAACTGATGATACTTCGCCATTTGCGCTGGCGTCTGGGTGTTCGGGCCCTGATCCGGCGTGCGCGAGTTGCCGATGATATACGGCTTAATCGCTTCCAGGCTTTCGATGAAGTGCGTCATGTCTACCACCAGATCGCGCTCGATCGGGAAGTTAGCCAGTGCTTCTATCTTCATGCCGTCCTGGTAGTCGCGCAGGAAGGTTTTACAGGCGAGCTTTGGTACATTGTTGACCATCATGCCGCAGGAGCCGCAGATAGCCATGCGGCATGACCAGCGGTAGCTCAGATCCGGTGCAAGGTTATCTTTGATATAGCCCAGTGCGTCAAGCAGCGACGTTTGTTCGTCCCACGGCACCTGATAAAAGGCGCTGTGCGGGGCGTCGTCGGTCTCCGGGTTATAGCGTACGATTTCAACTTTCAACTGCTGCATCTCAGCCATTCGCCGTCTCCTTCTTCTCGGCCGCTTCGGCTTCCGCGCCGTAAACGCGTTTGGCGGGCGCAAGGGTGGTAATTTTCACATCGCTGTAGTCCAGGCGAGTTGTCCCGTCCTGGTCACGGAAGGCGAGGGTGTGTTTGAGGAAGTTCACGTCGTCACGCTCGGTGCAGCCTTCATCCAGACGCTGGTGGGCGCCGCGCGACTCTTTACGCGCCAGCGCCGAGTGTGCCATACATTGCGCAACGTTCAGGCCGTGTCCCAGCTCGATGGTATACAGCAGATCGGTATTGAAGACGCTGGAGGTATCGGTGATGCGCACGCGCTTGAAGCGCTCCTGCAGCTCGGCGAGTTTATCAACGGTTTTCTGCATCAGCTCCGGCGTGCGGTAGATGCCGCAGCCTTCTTCCATCGACATGCCCATTTCGTCGCGGATTTTCGCCCAGTTCTCGTTGCCTTCCTGCTGTGCCAGTGCTTTCAGACGCTGCTCGACGTCAGCGGCCTGCGCGTTGAGTGCCGCGTCGTTGGCCTCTGTTGCCTGGCGTGCACGCTCCACGGCCTGCTCGCCTGCCAGACGACCAAATACCACCAATTCGGCCAGTGAGTTAGAACCGAGACGGTTAGCGCCGTGCAGACCGACGGAGGAACATTCGCCAACGGCGAACAGACCCTGAATGCGGGTTTCACAGTGCTGGTTGGTTTCGATACCGCCCATGGTGTAGTGCGCGGTCGGACGAACCGGAATGGGTTCTTTCACCGGATCAACGCCAACGTACGCTTTTGCCAGTTCACAGATGAACGGCAGGCGCTCCAGCAGTTTTTTCTCGCCGAGGTGGCGCAGATCCAGGTAGACCACGTCGCCGCGCGGGGTGGAAATGGTGTTGCCCTTGCGCCATTCATGCCAGAACGCCTGGGACACTTTGTCGCGCGGACCGAGTTCCATATATTTGTTCTTCGGCTCGCCAAGCGGGGTTTCCGGGCCCATACCGTAGTCTTGCAGATAACGGTAACCGTCTTTGTTAACCAGAATACCGCCTTCACCGCGGCAGCCTTCCGTCATCAGAATGCCGGAGCCCGGCAGGCCAGTCGGGTGATACTGTACAAACTCCATATCGCGCAGCGGTACGCCGTGGCTGAGCGCCATGCCCATGCCATCGCCGGTTACGATGCCGCCGTTGGTGTTGTAGCGATAGACTCGGCCCGCACCGCCGGTGGCCATTACCACGGCGTTGGCGCGAATCTGCACCAGCGTGCCTTCCATCATATTCATGGCGACCAGACCACGTGCGTGGCCGTCATCTTCGAGGATATCGAGGACAAAATGCTCGTCGAAGCGTTGAATCTGTGGGAATTGCAGGGAGGTCTGGAAAAGAGTGTGCAGCATATGGAAGCCGGTTTTGTCGGCGGCAAACCAGGTGCGTTCAATCTTCATTCCGCCGAAGCGGCGCACGTTGACTGAACCGTCCGCACGGCGGCTCCACGGGCAGCCCCACTGCTCCAGCTGTGTCATTTCTGTCGGGCAGTGGTGTACGAAGTAATCCACGACATCCTGTTCACACAGCCAGTCGCCACCAGCGACCGTGTCGTGGAAATGATATTCAAAACTGTCGTGGTCCTGCGCAACGGCGGCAGAGCCGCCCTCGGCGGCAACAGTATGGCTACGCATCGGGTAAACTTTAGATATCAGCGCAATTTTAGCCTGTGGGTTTGCCTGGGCTGCTGCAATAGCGGTTCGCAGTCCGGCACCACCGGCGCCTATAATGGCGATATCGGCTTGAAAGGTTTGCACGACATTCCTCCAGATATTTTTGTTGTTTTGCAACGACATCCAGGCCAGAAGCGTATTCCATCTACCTTCCGGCGCAGATGCGTTTGCTGAATTCGTTGTGCGGCGCGTTGCGCAACCACAGACATTTGCATTCAAATCAGTTGTTCGATTCGTTGCCAGGTCGCCTGCCGCTATCACCCCGATGGCTTATGGCTCTGCCGCACGTTCGCCTGAATGATGTAGTGTATAGTCCACTCTTCGGGCGACAGCCATTGCAAAAGGGGTTTCCACTGCTCCTTTATGGGTATGGCAGTATAACCGTGTGTCTGATAACGAAAATTGATGTGTTCGATTTTTTTACTGATATCGAATGTGATTTATCACAAAATTTGATGAACTCGCTCACGAAAAAAGACTTCTGTTGCCGTCCTCAGAAAGGGGCGCGCAAAATTTGTCTCCGTCAGGCGTTGCGAGTAGACTGCTGCGCTTTGTAGCTTTCTGGAGAGTCACCCATGAGCGAGACGGCAAGCTGGCAGCCGAGCGCATCCATCCCCACACTGTTAAAACGTGCTGCGATAATGACGGCAATACGCCGCTTTTTTACCGAGCGCGGTGTGCTTGAGGTGGAAACCCCTTGTATGAGCCAGGCTACCGTGACTGACGTTCATCTGGTGGCGTTTGAAACCCATCTTGTGGCTCCAGGCTACGGCCAGGGGCTACCGTTGTGGCTGATGACAAGCCCGGAATACCACATGAAGCGCCTGCTGGCGGCGGGCAGTGGCCCGATTTTCCAGCTGTGCCGCAGCTTTCGCAATGAAGAAAAGGGGCGTTATCATAACCCTGAATTCACCATGCTGGAGTGGTATCGCCCGTGCTATGATATGTATCGCCTGATGAATGAAGTGGACGATCTGTTGCAGCAGGTACTGGAATGCGAAGCCGCAGAGACGCTGTCTTACCAGCAGGCTTTTTTGCGCTACCTGGATATTGACCCGCTATCGGCAGATAAAGACCAGTTGCGTGAAGCGGCGGCAAAACTTGATTTAAGCAACATTGCGGATACCGAAGAAGATCGCGATACGCTACTGCAACTGCTGTTTGTCACCGGCGTGGAGCCGCAGATTGGCAAAGAGCGCCCGACTTTTGTGTATCACTTCCCGGCAACCCAGGCATCGCTTGCCCAAATCAGCACAGAAGATCACCGCGTTGCTGAGCGTTTTGAGGTCTATTTTAAAGGCATTGAACTGGCGAACGGTTTCCATGAACTGACCGATGCCCGCGAGCAGCGCCAGCGCTTTGACCAGGATAACCGCAAGCGTGCTGCGCGCGGTTTGCCGCAACAGCCGGTGGATATGAATCTGCTGGCAGCACTCGAAGCCGGTTTGCCGGACTGCTCCGGTGTGGCGTTGGGTGTTGACAGGTTGGTGATGCTGGCGTTGGGTGCCGAAAGCCTGGAAGAGGTCATGGCGTTTACCGTCGATCGCGCCTGATGCGTTGTGCCCAGACGAGCTCAGTTTTTCCTTTCACTATGGCGCGCTTTTATCCTGAGGGCGCGCTATCTTTCTTACTGACAGCTGCGCTGTATCCCTGTCTTCCTGCATTGAGTTCGCTGTGTTTTCATCACTATGGGCGTTTTGTTGGCAGGCTGTGTAAGGTGGCGTATGCGGATGATTCGTGATGGGTGGCGGTGAAATAAAAAAGCCGGTCCGTGAGTTCACTGACCGGCTTTTGTGTTCAGGTGCTTTGTCCTGAGAATTAAAATTTACAGCCCGCCAGTACTCCGGCGGCCGGTGGAACTGATGGTTTTAGGCTTGCCAGGCCCTTCAATGCGCATCTGGAACGGCGGGAACGGCATGTCGATACCGTGCTCGCGGAATCCTTGTAGAATCAGCTGGTGTAGCTCATGGCGCAGTGGCATACGGTGGCCCATTTCAGCAGCATAGATACGCAGTTCAAACAGCTGAATCCCCTGCTGCAAATCCACCAGGAACGCTTCCGGAGCCGGCGTTTCCAGCACGTAGGAACAGCGACGCGCGGCGGTTAGCAGCAGCTGCGTCACTTCTTCACTGTTGGCTTCAGATGGCGCCGGAATGGTCAGCACCACACGCGTCAGCGTGTCTGACAGCGACCAGTTGATAAATTGCTCGGTAATAAAGGCCTGATTCGGCACGATGATTTCTTTACGGTCCCAGTCGCTGATGGTGGTAGCGCGGGTGT
>JALAGK010000454.1 GCA_022712475.1 Enterobacteriaceae bacterium | reverse complement strand
GGCATATTTCGTTCCCCCAGGAGATCGATTCATGGATACCACCCAAACCAGCACTCAAGCTTACGTCGAAAAGCGCAGTTCATGGCGCAGAACCGACACCATCTGGATGCTTGGCCTTTATGGCACCGCCATTGGCGCAGGCGTGCTTTTCCTGCCCATTAACGCAGGCGTTGGCGGTCTTATTCCGCTGTTTATCATGGCGTTACTGGCATTCCCGATGACTTTCTTTGCCCACCGCGGTCTGACGCGCTTTGTTTTGTCTGGCAAAAATCCGGGTGAAGACATTACAGAAGTCGTAGAAGAACACTTCGGCGTAGGTGCCGGTAAGCTCATCACCCTGCTCTACTTCTTTGCCATTTACCCAATTCTGCTGGTATACAGCGTAGCTATCACCAACACTGTTGAGAGTTTCCTTACTCACCAGCTCGGCATGCAGGCGCCACCACGCGCCATACTGTCGCTGATTCTGATTGCCGGTATGATGACGATTGTGCGCTTTGGCGAGCAGATGATTGTTAAGGCAATGAGCGTACTGGTTTTCCCGTTTGTTGCGGCACTCATGCTGCTGGCGCTCTACCTGATTCCGCAGTGGAACGGTGCAGCCCTGGAAACCCTGAGCCTGAGCAGTAGTGCAACCACCGGCAGCGGCCTGTGGATGACGTTGTGGCTGGCCATTCCGGTCATGGTTTTCTCCTTTAACCACTCACCAATTATCTCGTCTTTCGCCGTTGCCAAGCGTGAAGAATATGGTGCTGGTGCTGAGAAGAAATGTTCAAAAATTCTCGCTTATGCCCACATCATGATGGTGCTGACGGTAATGTTCTTCGTCTTCAGCTGTGTTCTGAGCCTGTCTCCGTCCGATCTTGCAGCGGCTAAAGCACAGAACATCTCCATTCTGTCTTATCTGGCAAACCACTTTAATGCGCCGCTGATTGCCTGGATGGCGCCGATTATCGCTATTGTTGCTATCACCAAGTCATTCCTGGGGCATTATCTGGGCGCGCGTGAAGGTTTCAACGGTATCGTGATTAAGCAGCTGCGCAGCCGCGGCATGAACATTGAAATCAACCGTATGAACCGCATCACGGCTATCTTCATGCTGCTGACCACCTGGCTTGTGGCCACACTGAACCCAAGCATCCTCGGTATGATTGAAACCCTGGGCGGCCCGATTATCGCGATGATTCTGTTCCTGATGCCGATGTACGCCATCCAGAAAGTACCGGCCATGCGCAAATACAGCGGCCACATCAGCAACGTCTTCGTTGTGATTATGGGCCTCATTGCCATCTCTGCGATTTTCTACTCCCTGTTCAGCTAACCTTTTCAGCGCCGCCCTTGTGCGGCGCTTTCTCCCCTATTCTCTGTATTTTCTGGTGGAAACATCATGATTAGCGTTTTCGATATTTTTAAAATTGGGATCGGCCCCTCCAGCTCGCATACCGTAGGGCCGATGAAGGCTGGCAAACAGTTTACTGATGACCTTATCACTAAGGGTCTATTGAGCGATGTAACACGAGTGGTCGTTGATGTTTACGGTTCACTGTCGCTAACCGGTAAAGGTCACCATACTGATATCGCCATTATTATGGGGCTTGCCGGTAACCTGCCAGATACGGTGGATATCGACAGCATCCCGCATGTTATCCAGGACGTAAACACCCACGGCCGCCTGCTGCTTGCTAACGGCCAACATGAGGTGGAGTTCCCGGTTGACCAGTGCATGAATTTCCATGCCGACAACCTGTCACTGCATGAAAACGGTATGCGCATCAGCGCGCTTGCCGGTGAAAAGGTGCTCTACAGCCAGACTTATTATTCTATTGGCGGCGGCTTTATTGTTGATGAAGCGCACTTTGGGGTGGAAGAAACCACCGCAATACAGGTGCCTTACCCCTATGCAAACGCCGCCGATTTACAGCGCCACTGCCGGGAAACCGGCCTGTCCCTGTCCGGGCTGATGCTGAAAAACGAACTGGCACTGCATTCCCAGCAAGCGCTGGACGCACACTTTGCCGCCGTGTGGGACGTAATGCGTGCAGGCATTGAGCGCGGTACCACAACCGAGGGTGTATTGCCCGGCAAGCTGCGTGTACCGCGCCGCGCCGCCGCGCTACGTCGCATGCTGGTGAGTAGCGATAAAGTGAGCCTCGACCCGATGAGCGTGGTCGACTGGATTAATATGTTCGCACTGGCAGTTAACGAAGAAAACGCCGCCGGTGGCCGTGTGGTCACTGCCCCTACCAACGGCGCATGCGGTATTGTCCCGGCTGTGCTGGCTTACTACGATAAATTTATCCGCGAAGTCAACGCCAACTCACTGGCGCGCTTTATGCTTACAGCGAGCGCTATCGGCTCACTCTATAAGATGAATGCCTCCATTTCTGGTGCTGAAGTAGGCTGTCAGGGCGAAGTGGGTGTTGCCTGCTCAATGGCGGCGGCGGGGTTGGCAGAACTTCTGGGCGCGAGCCCAACGCAAGTGTGCATCGCGGCTGAAATTGGCATGGAACATAACCTGGGATTGACGTGCGATCCTGTTGCAGGCCAGGTTCAGGTCCCCTGCATTGAGCGTAACGCAATCGCCGCAGTAAAAGCAGTCAACGCTGCACGCATGGCGCTGCGCCGCACCAGCGAACCGCGCGTTTGCCTGGATAAGGTGATTGAAACCATGTACGAAACGGGCAAAGACATGAACGCCAAATACCGCGAAACCTCACGTGGCGGTCTGGCAATGAAAATTGTCGCCTGCGACTAACAAAAAAAGGGAGGTGCCAACACGGCACCTCCTGATTCAAAAGGAAGAAACCTTCCTGCAGTAAAAAGCAGAATATATTTATTTGCTGAGAAACGTCATTATCAGAGATAAACGACAAAACCTACCATTAAGACAGCATTTACTAACTAAATGCACCTTCTTATATCAGTGTAATGTTGCTCACACCAGCGAATACCGTTTTATTTAGTTCCTATTATTCATCAAAGCACCAGAAACATCACTAACCATTAATTAGTATTCGACTGGGTTTAATCTTTATTTCTTTAGCAAAACACCCAGTCGGGCTCGGCATCTGATTGAAATAGTATTACACCTGTCCATTCTCTATCTGCAACAGTAATT
>JALAGK010000453.1 GCA_022712475.1 Enterobacteriaceae bacterium | reverse complement strand
TTTCAGCACGCGGTGCTGGAGTTTGCCCGTAATGTCATGGGAGTCGGTGACGCGGTCCATGCTGAGAGCGACAGTAGTGGCACGATGGTTATCACGCCGTTGTCCTGCTCACTTACAGGAGAAGGATATCACGTTGAGCTGCGGCCAAATACGTTGCTGGGACGCGCCTGGGGCCGGGATGAAATCACAGAAGCTTACAGCTGTAGCTACGGCGTGCAGCAGGATTTTGCCCGCGTACTGGAGCACTCTGCAATGAAGGTTTCAGCCTGGGACGAAGAGGGTGAGGTTCGTGGCGTGGAATTGAGCGGACATCCGTTTTTTGTCGCCACGCTGTTTCAGCCGGAAAGGGCGGCGCTGGATGGCCGCCCGGTGCCGTTGGTGCATGCGCTTTTGCGTGCGGCTAACGCCCGTCAGGGCTAGGTTGTGCGAGCGGCGGGATCAATCTCCCGGTCACGTCCGGCACAGGTGCCCGCCCAGGCCATTGCCAGAGAAATCAGCGCAACGGCCAGCAGTGGCAAACCCCAGTTGTGATTGATATCGTGAATTTTACCCATTACTGGCGGCCCGCAGGCCGCCAGAAGATAGCCGATGCTCTGGGCCATGCCGGATAGTGCCGCCGCCTGGTGCGCAGAGCTGGCACGCAGGCCGATAAACGTTAGTCCCAGAATCATGGTGGCGCCGGAGCCGAAGCCAAAGACGATAACCCACAGTAACGCAAGGCCTGGGACAAGCCACAGCCCGAGTGCGCTGGCGGCACACAGTAGGGCAACCAAAGCGGCAATAGCGCGCTGATCCCTGAGCCGCGCCAACAGCAAGCCAATAAATAACCCTGGCGCTGCGGTAGCAAGTTGCATCAGCCCGTGCAGTGAACCGGCCTGTGCCGCGCTCATACCCTGACTGACAAGGATTGCGGGTAGCCAGCCTATCACCACATAATAGACCAGTGAATTCAGTCCCAGAAACAGCGTCACCTGCCAGGCAAGCGGTGAGCGCCATAGCTTACGCCCCTGAGAGACGGCGTTGCCAGATAGCGTAACGCTCTGACTTTTACGCAACTGTGGTAACCACAGCAGTAGTGCCAGCAGCGGGAAAATAGCCAGCGTTAGTAGCGCACCGTGCCAGCCAAAACCGTAGACGGCGAGCGGCACCATCAGCGCGGAGCCAACGGCGGCAGAGATGCCCATCGTCAGCGAATAGGCCCCTGTCAGCCGTGCAACGTGCTCCGGGAAATCACGTTTAATCAGTCCTGGTAGCAGTACGTTGCCAAAGGCTATCCCACAGCCGATAACGAGTGTACCCAGCCACAGCGAGGCTTCAAATTCGCTTGAGCGTAGGACAATGCCAAAGCAAATCAATACCATGGCGGAAAACAGGCTACGCTCCATACCGATACGGCGTGCAAAACCTGCCGCCAGTGGTGCGATAACGGCAAAAGCCAGCAGCGGCAGTGTGGTGAGCAGACCAGTCTGGGCGGTTGAAAGGCCAAACGTACCGCGGATGTCATCCAGAAGCGGTGCCACGCCGGTAAATGTCGCGCGTAGCGCCGTGGCAGTAGTGAGAATAGCGAGCAACGTCAGCCAGCGCTTATATGTGCTCATTGAAGTAACGTTATGCATAAATAATCCATTCCAGAACAATGCACGCAGGGTAACGCTTCATGAGTTGTTAATAAATTAGCTAAAATGACAGTTTATCTCTAAATTAGGACAAATTATGGAGCAAGACCTGGAGCTGGCCGGGTACGATCCGGACAGTAGCGCCGCGCCTGCTGTGGCATTTCATATTCGTGTGCATGAGCGAGACCGGGAGGTGGCAAGGCATCATCACCGCAAGGGACAGCTAATTCTGGCGCTACATGGTGGTATCACCTGTGAGGTGGATAAGGCAATGTGGATGGTGCCACCTCAGCACGCGGTGTGGATCCCAGGGCTAATGCCCCACATTAACCGAGTTACTGCTAACGCACGACTGTGCTTTTTGTTTATTGAACCCGGCGCTGTCAGGATGCCTGAGCGCTGTTGCACACTAAAAATCTCGCCGCTGGTGCGCGAGCTGATCCTGACGCTGGCGCAACGTAACGCGGCGGTAGCGCCTTGTCCGGCTACACAGCGGTTGATTCAGGTACTGTTCGATGAGTTGCCCGTGCAGCCTGTGGAAGGGTTACATCTGCCGGTCTCTGATAACGCGAAGATTCGAACCATGGCGACGTTTATTGTTGCTGAGCCGCAAAGTCGACGTACCCTGGCACAATGGGCCTCATACCTGGCAATGAGTGAACGCAGCCTGGCGCGCCTGGTAATCAAAGAAACGGGCCTTAGCTTTCGGCGCTGGCGCCAGCAGTTGCAGCTCATTATCGCGCTGCGTTGTTTAATTGAAGGTCAGTCGGTACAGCAGGTCGCCCAGGCGCTGGGCTACGATTCCACAACGGCGTTCATTACTATGTTCAAAAATGGGCTGGGCCAGACCCCGGGACGCTGGCTGGCTTCGACTCAGAGTACGGCGGGTGGGCAATAGCATTATTACGCTTGGGTCTGCAGAGCGTCGAGTTTGCGGCGCACATCGGCGACAGCGTCACAGCCATATCACATTAAGGTGATGCTCCTGAGTACCGGCGGGAGCTTCAGTCTGATTCAAAGCAAGGTTATTGCCTGCCGATAATAAGCGACACAAGGCCTGCGGCAATCAGCGGACCAACCGGCACACCGCGAAATAGTGCTACGCCCAGTACGGTACCTACCAACAGGCCAGCCACCAGCGACGGCTGGCTGCTCATCAGCGTCACACCGCGTCCACCAAGCCAGGAAACGATAACGCCAACGGCAATGGCGACCAGGGATTTCCAGTTCAGAAAGGCGCTATACAGCGTCGATGGCGGTAAATTACCGCTGGCAATGGGCGCCATGACGCCAATGGTCAGAATGATTATCCCAACGCTCAGCCCCTGTTTTTCTATCCACGGGAAGAAATGACTGAGTGGTGTTACCCGCACAATGATGAGTACCAGAATAGAGATAGCGACGGTGGTGTTATGGCTGATAAAGCCCAGCGCGACCAGCGCCAGCAGTATGAGGAGCGTGCTGTCGAACATGGTGTAAATCCCTGCCAGAAAAGGTGAACCGGTTATGTTTGCTGCGCGATGACTACCCGCACTCAGTACTACTTTAAGCGTGAGCAGCGCGTGACGGCGATCTTTTTATCGGTTTACACCGGGATTTGGGCATGCGCCTGAGAAACGCTGTGGACCCGGAGATATTGCACGCTTGCAACCAGGATGATGCCCGCGGGCAGCAGCGTAGAGGACACCTTCACCTGGCCCGAGCGTGTGGTCAGGTGGGCTGACGAGTAGCGTTAGCTCTCTGGCGCTATACGGCGAAAAGCCACAAGCTCCGGTTGAGCAATGCGCAGATAGTCCTGGGC
>JALAGK010000452.1 GCA_022712475.1 Enterobacteriaceae bacterium | reverse complement strand
TTTTGCGCGCCTTCCCAGGCGCCGGGTATACGGGCTTTTTCAAGCCGCTCGGCAATCATGCATGCGCGAGATTCGCGCAGTTGATGTTGGTTTGCCAAAAATGCCCGTAGTGCAGGATGCGTTTCATCCACACCCAAACCAACAATATGGATTTCGTGGTTTTCCCAGACGGTAGAGATTTCTACGCCGCTCACAAGGCGCAGCGCCAGCCCAGCACGAGCAATTTCTGCCTGGGCGGGTGCAATGCCCATCACCGTATCATGGTCGGTTATCGCCAGCACATCAACGCCCTGCTCTGCGGCTCTGTGTACCAGCTGTTCCGGCGTCAGCAGGCCGTCAGATGCTGTTGTATGGCTATGTAGGTCGTACATCACCTGCTTGCTGGTTTCGCTCAAAGCGTCTCCCGGATTATTCGCATCACAAAACACCATCATAACCGTCTGATAATGAAAAATCGCTATTGACATTATTCGCGCGAACCAGTTAACTAGTACGCAAGTTCACACAATGAAGGTATCTGATCATGAAACACATTACCGTTACGCATAACCGCTGGTGGCGCACTTCCTGAATGGGACAGAGTGCTCGCACTTGCGCATGCAATGCAGATACCTGGCCCGCTACGACGCGGGCTTTTTTATGAACAAAATTTGGGAAGGTCTTATGGAACATGCAAAACCGGCGCTGGAACTGATTACCCTCGCCGCCCCGTATTGCGAAAACCCCACCGCGCTGTTTCACCAGCTGTGCGGCGCACGCCCGGCCACGTTGCTGCTGGAATCTGCCGATATTGACAGCAAGGACGATCTCAAAAGCCTGCTGCTGGCCGACTGCGCACTACGTATTACGGCACTTGGCAACCGCGTTACTGTACAGGCGCTGTCAGCAAATGGCCGCGCACTGCTCCCTCTGCTGGATGCTGCGCTGCCATCCGAGGTGACCAACACCACTTTACCTGAAGGCCGCGAGCTGACCTTCCCTGTGCCGGACAACTCGCTTGATGAAGACAGCCGCTTACAGTCGCTGTCGGTATTCGACGCGCTGCGTATTCTCCAGACGCTGGTCAGCGTGCCGCAAGATGAGCGTGAAGCGATGTTCTTCGGCGGCCTGTTTGCCTATGACCTGGTCGCGGGATTTGAAGACCTGCCTGCGCTGCGCCAGGAAAACCGCTGCCCGGATTACTGCTTTTATCTCGCGGAAACACTGCTGGTGGTTGACCACCAGCAACAATCTACCCGCGTACAGGCAAGCCTGTTCACTCCACTTGATGCTGAGCGCGTTCGTCTGACGCAGCGTATTGCTGCACTGGCAGAACAAATGCACAACATTAGCGCCGAGCTGCCGGTGCAGAAGCTGGAAAACATGGCGCTTAGCTGCAACCAGAGCGATGAAGAATATGGTCGTGTGGTCAGCCAGATGCAGCAGGCCATTCGTATCGGCGAAATCTTCCAGGTGGTGCCGTCAAGGCGCTTCTCCCTGCCCTGCCCGTCGCCGCTTGCCGCTTATCAGGTTCTGAAAAAGAGTAACCCCAGCCCGTACATGTTCTATATGCAGGACAACGAATTCACGCTGTTTGGCGCCTCACCGGAAAGCTCACTTAAGTACGAATCCCGCCAGCGCCAGATTGAGATTTACCCAATTGCAGGTACACGCCCGCGCGGACGTCGTGCTAACGGCGAGCTGGACCGGGATCTCGACAGCCGCATTGAGCTCGAGATGCGCACCGACCATAAAGAACTGTCTGAGCACCTGATGCTGGTCGATCTGGCCCGTAATGACCTGGCGCGTATCTGTACCCCTGGTAGCCGCTATGTAGCCGATCTCACCAAGGTTGATCGCTACTCCTTTGTGATGCACCTCGTTTCCCGTGTGGTTGGCGAACTGCGTCACGACCTTGATGCCCTGCACGCCTATCGCGCCTGCATGAATATGGGCACCCTGAGCGGCGCACCTAAAGTGCGGGCGATGCAGCTTATCGCCAGCGCTGAAGGATGCCGTCGCGGCAGCTACGGCGGTGCAGTCGGTTATTTCACGGCCCACGGTGACCTGGATACCTGCATTGTTATCCGCTCCGCTTACGTCGAAGATGGTGTTGCCACCGTACAGGCTGGCGCTGGCGTGGTGCTGGATTCTGTGCCGCAGGCCGAAGCCGACGAAACTCGTAACAAAGCGCGCGCGGTATTGCGTGCGATTGCCACCGCGCATCACGCAAAGGAGACCTTCTGATGGCTGATATTCTACTGCTCGATAATGTGGACTCCTTTACATACAACCTGGTAGATCAACTGCGCGCCAGCGGCCACCGCGTGGTGATTTACCGCAACCAGGTCGCGATTGACACCATTCTGGCTCGCCTGTCTGAGCTTGAAAAGCCAGTGCTAATGCTCTCGCCAGGCCCAGGCGCACCGTCTGACGCAGGTTGCATGCCAGAGCTGCTTGCGCATCTGCGCGGCAAGCTGCCGATTATCGGTATTTGTCTCGGTCACCAGGCCATTGTTGAGGCTTACGGCGGCTACGTTGGTCAGGCCGGTGAAATTCTGCATGGTAAAGCCTCTGCCGTTGAGCACGATGGCGAAGCCATGTTTGCCGGGCTGAACTCGCCGCTTCCGGTAGCGCGTTACCACTCTCTGGTCGGTAGCCGCATTCCAGCGGAGCTTAAAGTCACGGCGCAATTCAACGGCATGGTCATGGCGGTACGCCACGATGCCGACCGGGTCTGCGGCTTTCAGTTTCATCCGGAGTCGATTTTAACCACTCAGGGAGCAACGCTGCTTGAGCAAACACTGGCCTGGGCGCTGGCGTAAGAAAGAGGGAAAGCACAATGCAACCGATTTTAGAAAAACTGTTTCAGTCTCAAGTGCTCACCCTTGAGGAAAGTCGCGCGCTGTTTACTGCTATCGTGCGCGGCGAACTGGAGCCAAGCCAGCTGGCAGCAGCGCTCATCAGCATGAAAATACGCGGCGAAGACCCGCGTGAGATTGCTGGTGCAGCCTCCGCCCTGCTGGACGACGCCGAGCCGTTTCCGCGCCCGGACTACACCTTTACTGACATTGTCGGCACCGGTGGTGATGGTAGCAATAGCATCAATATTTCAACTGCCAGCGCCTTTGTTGCTGCCGCCTGCGGGATGAAAGTTGCTAAACACGGTAACCGCAGCGTCTCCAGCCGCTCCGGTTCTTCCGACCTGCTGGCGGCCTTTGGCATCCGTCTTGATATGAGCGCTGAAGCCTCACGTCAGGCGCTTGACGAACTGGGCGTATGTTTCCTGTTCGCACCGCAATATCACACCGGGTTTCGCCATGCGATGCCGGTACGCCAGCAACTAAAAACGCGCACGCTGTTTAACGTGCTCGGACCGCTGATTAACCCGGCACATCCTCCGCTGGCACTGATTGGTGTCTATAGCGCTGAACTAGTACAACCCATTGCCGAAACGCTGAAAGTATTGGGTTACCAGCGAGCAGCCGTGGTACACAGCGGTGGTATGGATGAAGTGTCTCTTCACGCCCCGACGCTGGTATCTGAGCTTAACAACGGTACCATCGACAACTATCAACTGAGCGCTGCCGACTTCGGTCTTGCCCCTTACGCTAAAGAAGCGCTGGCTGGCGGCTCACCGGAAGAAAACCGTGACATTCTGGCGCGCCTGTTACAAGGTAAAGGTGACATTGCCCACGAGTCCGCTGTGGCAGCCAACGTCGCAATGTTAATGCGCCTGCACGGTCATGAGAATTTACGCGAAAACGCCAGCCACGCGCTGGAAGTGGTGCGCAGCGGTGAAGCTTATTCCCGCGTTACTGCACTAGCATCGAGAGGATAATGCACAGATGAAGGACAATGTTTTAGCAAAAATTGTTTAAGATAAGTCTATCTGGCTCCAGGCGCGCAAAGCGCAGCAGCCCCTGGCTACGTTTCAGAATGATATAGTCCCAAGTACGCGCAATTTCTATGACGCGCTCGCCGGTACACGCACGGCATTTATTCTTGAGTGTAAAAAAGCCTCGCCGTCTAAAGGGCTTATCCGTGATGACTTCGACCCGGCACGTATTGCGGGCGTTTATAAAGACTACGCCTCCGCCATTTCAGTGCTGACCGATGAAAAATATTTCCAGGGCAGCTTCGACTTTCTACCCATTGTCAGTGGCATCGTGAGTCAGCCGGTGCTGTGCAAAGATTTTATCATTGACCCCTATCAGATTTACCTCGCACGTCACTACCAGGCGGACGCCTGCCTGCTGATGCTGTCGGTACTTAACGATGACGAGTATCGTCAGCTTGCCGCTGTCGCTCACAGCCT
The DNA here is from genome assembly GCA_022712475.1 of Enterobacteriaceae bacterium. Taxonomy (GTDB): domain Bacteria; phylum Pseudomonadota; class Gammaproteobacteria; order Enterobacterales; family Enterobacteriaceae; genus Tenebrionibacter. The sequence goes on along the minus strand of JALAGK010000452.1, from coordinate 2,946 downwards.
CAACATGGGCGTGCTGACCGAAGCCAGCAATGAAGAAGAGTTGGAGCGTGCTATTCGTCTTGAAGCCAAAGTGGTGGGGATTAACAACCGCGACCTGCGCGATCTCTCCGTTGACCTTAACCGTACTCGCAAGCTTGCCCCGCGCCTGGGACCGAATGTCACCGTTATCAGTGAATCCGGCATTAGCAGCTACGCCAATGTGCGTGAGTTAAGTCATTTTGCCAACGGCTTCCTGATTGGATCAGCACTGATGGAAGAAGACGATTTACCTGCCGCGGTGCGCCGGGTGCTGTTGGGTGAAAACAAAGTTTGCGGCCTGACACGCGCTGAAGATGCCCGCGCAGCTTATGATGCAGGTGCTATCTACGGTGGCCTGATTTTTGTGCCATCTTCACCGCGCGCTGTCGATACCGCACAGGCACGCAATGTAATAGCTGGCGCGCCGCTGCGCTACGTCGGCGTGACCCGGGATATGCCGGTAGCCCAGGCCGCAACGCTTGCGAAGGACCTGCGCCTGAGCGCCCTACAGCTGCACGGCAGCGAAGACCAAGCTTATATTGATGCGCTTCGCGCTGCCCTCCCAGAATATACCGCTATCTGGAAGGCGCTGAGTGTGGGCGACACACTGCCCGCGCGCAATCTGCGCAACGTTGAACGCTACGTGCTGGATAATGGCCAGGGCGGCAGCGGGCAGCGCTTTGACTGGTCACTGCTGGCCGGGTCGACAAACCTCAATAACGTGATTCTGGCAGGTGGCCTTGGCGCAGATAACTGCGTGGATGCAGCAAAAGCGGGCTGCGCCGGACTCGATTTCAACTCAGGCGTGGAATCTGCGCCCGGAATTAAAGATGCCAACAAGCTGGCAGCGGTATTTCGCACCCTGCGAGCTTACTAAGGAAGAGATTATGAGCACATTACTGAACCCCTATTTTGGTGAATTTGGCGGCATGTACGTGCCACAAATTCTGATGCCCGCCCTGCGCCAGCTTGAAGCCGCCTTCGTGGAAGCTCAGAGCGACCCGGAATTCCAGGCGCAGTTTACCGATCTTTTGAAAAACTACGCTGGCCGCCCAACCGCGCTGACCAAATGCCGCAATATCACTGAAGGCACCCGTACCACGCTGTACCTCAAACGCGAAGACCTGCTGCACGGCGGTGCGCACAAAACTAACCAGGTGCTGGGTCAGGCGCTACTGGCTAAGCGTATGGGCAAAACGGAAATCATCGCCGAAACCGGCGCAGGTCAGCACGGTGTAGCCTCGGCTATCGTCTGTGCCCTGCTTGGCCTGAAGTGCCGCATTTACATGGGCGCTAAAGACGTGGAGCGCCAGTCGCCGAACGTGTTTCGTATGCGTCTGATGGGTGCAGAAGTGATTCCTGTTCATAGTGGTTCTGCCACGCTCAAGGATGCCTGTAACGAAGCACTGCGCGACTGGTCAGGCAGCTATGAAAAAGCACACTACATGCTCGGCACCGCCGCAGGTCCACATCCATTCCCAACTATCGTGCGTGAATTTCAGCGCATGATCGGCGAAGAAACCAAAGCACAGGGGCTGGAGAAAGAAGGTCGTCTGCCGGATGCGGTTATTGCCTGTGTGGGTGGCGGCTCCAATGCCATTGGCATGTTTGCCGATTTTATCGATGAAACCTCAGTACGCCTGATTGGCGTAGAGCCTGCAGGGCACGGCATTGAGACCGGCGAGCACGGCGCACCGCTCAAGCACGGACGCGTCGGCATCTATTTCGGCATGAAATCGCCCATGATGCAGACCGATGACGGTCAGATTGAGGAGTCCTATTCCATTTCCGCCGGTCTGGATTTCCCGTCGGTCGGACCTCAGCATGCGCATCTCAACAGCACCGGTCGTGCGGACTACGTTTCCATTACCGATGATGAGGCGCTGGATGCCTTCCAGATATTGTGTCGCCGCGAAGGCATTCTACCGGCACTGGAGTCTTCTCACGCTCTCGCACACGCGCTGCGCATGATGCGCGAAAACCCGGAAAAAGAGCAGTTACTGGTAGTTAACCTCTCCGGTCGCGGCGATAAAGACATTTTCACCGTTCACGACATCCTGAAAGCACGAGGGGAAATCTGATGGAACGCTACGAACAGCTTTTTAAACGCCTCGCTGCCCGCCAGGAAGGTGCATTTGTTCCTTTTGTGACGCTGGGCGATCCTTCTCCTGAGCAGTCGCTGAAAATCATCGATGCATTGGTTGAAGGCGGTGCTGATGCACTGGAGTTAGGCATTCCGTTCTCTGACCCGCTGGCAGATGGCCCGACAATTCAGAATGCGACCCTGCGCGCCTTCGCTTCTGGTACCACGCCGGGGCAATGTTTTGAAATGCTGGCCACGATTCGCCAGAAATACCCGGACCTTCCGATAGGTCTTCTGATGTACGCCAACCTGGTGTGGAATGGCGGTATTGATGAGTTTTACGCGCGCTGTGCTAAAGCAGGCGTTGATTCCGTGCTGGTGGCAGACGTACCGGTCGAAGAGTCCGCACCGTTTCGTCAGGCCGCGCTGCGCCACGAGATTGCCCCTATCTTCATCTGCCCGCCTAATGCCGATGATGAGCTGCTACGCCAGCTGGCTTCTTATGGACGTGGTTATACGTACCTCGTGTCACGCACGGGCGTGACCGGTGCCGAAAACCGTGCCAGCACGCCACTGCATCACCTGGTAGAGAAGTTGACGGAATATCACGCAGCGCCGCCTTTGCAGGGCTTTGGTATCTCAGAACCCGCGCAAGTACGAGCCGCGCTCGATGCCGGCGCCGCAGGAGCAATTTCTGGTTCCGCTATTGTCAAAATCATTGAGAAAAATCTACAACAACCACAGCAAATGCTGACCGAACTAAAGGCATTTGTACAGGGAATGAAAGCGGCAACCTGCCGCAGTTAAAATAAAATGCCGCCTGCTTATCAGGCGGCATTTTTATT
>JALAGK010000451.1 GCA_022712475.1 Enterobacteriaceae bacterium | reverse complement strand
GTCATGGAAAACCTGAATATGGATCTGCTGTACATGGCTGCCGCTGTGATGATGGGTCTGGCGGCAATCGGTGCTGCGATCGGTATCGGCATCCTGGGGGGTAAATTCCTGGAAGGCGCTGCACGTCAGCCTGATCTGATTCCTCTGCTGCGTACTCAGTTCTTTATCGTAATGGGTCTGGTGGATGCTATCCCGATGATTGCGGGGGGTCTGGGGCTGTACGTGATGTTCGCGGTCGCGTAAGTAGAGCGTTGCTGTCATTTGATTACAAAGATAAGCAATATCAGAACGTTAACTAATAAAGAGGCATTGTGCTGTGAATCTTAACGCAACAATCCTCGGCCAGGCCATCGCGTTTGTCCTGTTTGTTCTGTTCTGCATGAAGTACGTATGGCCGCCGATTATGGCTGCCATCGAAAAACGTCAAAAAGAGATTGCTGACGGCCTTGCTTCTGCAGAACGTGCCAAAAAGGACCTGGACCTTGCACAGGCCAACGCGACCGACCAGCTGAAAACAGCGAAAGCGGAAGCCCAGGTGATCATTGAGCAGGCGAACAAACGCCGCGCGCAGATCCTGGACGAAGCGAAAGCTGAAGCAGAGCAGGAACGTAATAAAATCGTGGCGCAGGCTCAGGCTGAAATTGATGCCGAGCGTAAACGCGCTCGCGAAGAGCTGCGTAAGCAGGTGGCTGTTCTGGCCGTTGCTGGCGCAGAGAAGATCATCGAACGTTCCGTGGATGAAGCTGCTAACAGCGACATCGTGGATAAACTGGTCGCTGAACTGTAAGGAGGGAGGGGCTGATGTCTGAATTTGTTACGGTAGCTCGCCCCTACGCCAAAGCAGCTTTTGACTTTGCCGTCGAACACCAGAGCGTTGACCGCTGGCAGAATATGCTGGCTTTCGCCGCTGAGGTAACCAAAAACGAACAAATGACAGAGCTTCTTTCCGGCGCACTGGCGCCGGAAACGCTCTCTACGTCGTTTATTACTATCTGTGGTGACCAGCTTGACGCTCAAGGCCAGAACCTGATTAAGGTCATGGCTGAGAATGGGCGTCTGAAGGTGCTGCCGGATGTTCTTGAGCAGTTCATTGCGCTTCGTGCAGCCATGGAGGCAACCGTTGAGGTTGACGTTATCTCCGCTGGCGAATTGAGTGAAGCGCAGCTTGAGAAAATCGGTGCCGCGATGGAAAAACGTCTGTCACGCAAAGTGAAGCTGAATTGCAAAATTGATAAGTCTGTAATGGCAGGTGTCATCATCCGCGCGGGTGATTTGGTGATTGACGGCAGCGTACGCGGTCGTCTTGAGCGCCTGGCAGACGTCTTGCAGTCTTAAGGGGACTGGAGCATGCAACTGAATTCCACCGAAATCAGCGAACTGATCAAACAGAGAATTGAGCAGTTCAATGTGGTGAGCGAAGCTCACAACGAAGGTACTATTGTATCCGTCAGTGACGGTATCATCCGCGTACACGGCCTGGCCGATGTGATGCAGGGTGAAATGATTTCTCTGCCGGGCAACCGCTATGCTATTGCACTGAACCTGGAGCGCGACTCCGTAGGTGCGGTAGTTATGGGTCCGTATGCAGATCTCGCCGAAGGCATGAAAGTTAAATGCACCGGCCGTATCCTGGAAGTACCGGTTGGCCGTGGCCTGCTGGGCCGCGTGGTGAACACCCTGGGTGCGCCAATCGACGGTAAAGGTGCGGTTGAGCACGACGGCTTCGCTGCTGTAGAAGCTATCGCGCCGGGCGTTATCGACCGTCAGTCGGTCGACCAGCCGGTGCAGACGGGCTATAAGTCTGTCGATGCCATGATTCCAATCGGTCGTGGTCAGCGTGAGCTGATTATCGGTGACCGTCAAACCGGTAAAACTGCACTGGCCGTTGATGCCATCATCAACCAGCGCGATTCCGGTATCAAATGTATCTATGTTGCTATCGGTCAGAAGGCGTCCACCATCTCTAACGTGGTACGCAAACTGGAAGAGCACGGCGCGCTGGCTAATACCATCGTTGTTGTGGCAACTGCCTCTGAATCTGCGGCCCTGCAGTATCTTGCGCCATACGCCGGTTGTGCGATGGGTGAGTACTTCCGTGACCGTGGTGAAGATGCTCTTATCATTTATGATGACCTGTCCAAGCAGGCCGTTGCTTACCGTCAGATTTCCCTGCTGCTGCGCCGCCCGCCGGGCCGTGAAGCATTCCCGGGCGACGTTTTCTACCTCCACTCCCGTCTGCTGGAGCGTGCGGCTCGCGTAAGCGCGAACTATGTAGAAAACTTCACCAAGGGCGAAGTGAAAGGCCAGACCGGTTCTCTGACCGCGCTGCCAATCATCGAAACCCAGGCAGGTGACGTTTCTGCATTCGTACCGACCAACGTAATCTCCATTACCGATGGTCAGATCTTCCTGGAATCCAGCCTGTTCAACGCCGGTATCCGCCCTGCGGTTAACCCGGGGATCTCCGTATCCCGTGTAGGTGGTGCAGCGCAGACTAAGATCATGAAAAAACTGTCCGGTGGTATCCGTACTGCACTGGCACAGTATCGTGAACTGGCGGCGTTCTCACAGTTCGCTTCTGACCTGGATGACGCGACCCGCAAGCAGCTGAACCACGGCCAGAAAGTGACCGACCTGCTCAAACAGAAACAGTATGCGCCGCAGTCTGTTGCGCAGCAGTCTCTGGTGCTGTTCGCCGCGGAACGTGGCTACCTGGAAGACGTAGAAATTGCCAAAGTCGGCAGCTTCGAAGACGCGCTGCTGGCCTACGTCGAGCGCGAGCACTCAGCCCTGATGCAGGAAATCAACAAGACTGGCGGTTACAACGATGAAATCGAAGGCAAGCTGAAAGGCATCCTCGATTCCTTCAAAGCAACTCAGTCCTGGTAATGGTCTGGCGGCTCGCGTAACGCGGGCCGTCGGGCGTTGAGGAGAAGCTCATGGCCGGCGCAAAAGAGATACGTAGTAAGATCGGAAGCGTCCAGAACACGCAGAAGATCACTAAAGCGATGGAAATGGTCGCCGCTTCGAAAATGCGTAAATCGCAGGAGCGCATGGCGTCCAGCCGTCCCTATGCAGAGACCATGCGCAAGGTGATTGGTCACCTTGCCACCGGGAATCTGGAATATAAGCATCCCTACCTGGAAGAGCGCGACGTTAAGCGCGTCGGTTTCCTGGTAGTGTCGACCGACCGCGGCCTGTGTGGCGGCCTGAACATTAACCTGTTCAAAAAGCTGCTGGCAGAAATGAAAGCCTGGTCCGATAAAGGCGTGCAGAGCGATCTGGCGCTGATTGGTTCCAAAGGCGTGTCATTTTTTAGCTCGGTGGGCGGCAACGTGGTTTCTCAGGTCACGGGCATGGGCGATAACCCGTCTCTGTCTGAACTGATTGGCCCGGTAAAAGTGATGCTGCAGGCCTACGATGAAGGCCGTCTGGACAAGCTTTATATTGTCAGCAACAAATTTATCAACACCATGTCTCAGGTTCCGACCATCACTCAGCTGCTGCCGCTGCCGGCAGCGGAAGATGAGGAACTCAAGCGTAAGACCTGGGATTATCTGTATGAGCCAGACCCGAAAGCGCTGCTGGATACGCTCCTGCGCCGCTATGTCGAGTCTCAGGTTTATCAGGGTGTGGTGGAAAACCTGGCCAGCGAGCAGGCCGCACGTATGGTGGCGATGAAAGCCGCAACTGATAACGGCGGGAACCTGATTAAAGAGCTGCAGTTGGTATACAACAAGGCTCGTCAGGCCAGCATTACTCAGGAACTCACCGAGATTGTCTCGGGGGCCGCCGCGGTTTAACCAGGGTTTACGTAGAGGATTCAAGATGGCAACTGGAAAGATTATCCAGGTAATCGGCGCCGTGGTGGACGTCGAGTTTCCTCAGGATGCCGTACCGAAAGTGTACGACGCCCTTGAGGTGATGAATGGTAACGAGCGCCTGGTGCTGGAAGTTCAGCAGCAGCTGGGCGGTGGCGTAGTACGTACTATCGCCATGGGTTCTTCCGACGGTCTGCGTCGTGGTCTGGATGTAAAAGACCTTGCGCACCCGATCGAAGTGCCGGTTGGTAAAGCGACCCTGGGCCGTATCATGAACGTGCTGGGCGAGCCTATCGACATGAAAGGCGATATCGGTGAAGAAGAGCGTTGGGCTATCCACCGCGAAGCACCGAGCTACGAAGAGCTGTCCAACTCTCAGGAACTGCTGGAAACCGGTATCAAAGTAATGGACCTGATTTGCCCGTTCGCGAAGGGCGGTAAAGTAGGTCTGTTCGGTGGTGCGGGTGTAGGTAAGACCGTAAACATGATGGAGCTGATTCGTAACATCGCAATCGAGCACTCCGGTTACTCCGTGTTTGCGGGCGTGGGTGAACGTACCCGTGAAGGTAACGACTTCTACCACGAAATGACCGACTCCAACGTTATCGATAAAGTATCCCTGGTGTATGGCCAGATGAACGAGCCGCCGGGAAACCGTCTGCGCGTTGCGCTGACCGGCCTGACCATGGCTGAGAAGTTCCGTGACGAAGGTCGTGACGTTCTGCTGTTCGTTGACAACATCTACCGTTATACCCTCGCCGGTACTGAAGTATCCGCACTGCTGGGCCGTATGCCTTCAGCGGTAGGTTACCAGCCGACGCTGGCTGAAGAGATGGGCGTTCTGCAGGAGCGTATTACCTCCACCAAAACTGGCTCTATCACTTCCGTTCAGGCGGTATACGTACCTGCGGATGACCTGACTGACCCGTCTCCGGCAACCACCTTTGCGCACCTTGACGCAACCGTGGTACTGAGCCGTCAGATTGCTTCTCTGGGTATCTACCCGGCCGTTGACCCGCTGGATTCCACCAGCCGTCAGCTGGACCCGCTGGTGGTTGGCCAGGAGCACTACGACGTAGCGCGTGGTGTACAGTCTATCCTGCAGCGTTATCAGGAACTGAAAGACATCATCGCCATCCTCGGTATGGATGAACTGTCTGAAGAAGACAAACTGGTGGTAGCACGCGCACGTAAAATCCAGCGCTTCCTGTCCCAGCCGTTCTTCGTGGCAGAAGTCTTCACCGGTTCTCCGGGTAAATTCGTATCGCTGAAAGACACCATCCGTGGCTTTAAAGGCATCATGGACGGCGAATACGATCACCTGCCGGAGCAGGCGTTCTACATGGTTGGCACCATTGAAGAAGCAGTGGAAAAAGCCAAAAAACTGTAACGCCTTGAAAGGAGGGTGACATGGCAATGACTTACCACCTGGATGTCGTCAGCGCAGAAGAGCAAATGTTCTCTGGCCTGGTCGAGAAAATCCAGGTTACGGGCAGCGAAGGTGAACTGGGTATCTACCCGGGTCATGCGCCGCTGCTCACCGCCATTAAGCCTGGTATGATCCGCATCGTGAAGCAGCATGGTCAGGAAGAGTTTATCTACCTGTCTGGCGGCATTCTGGAAGTGCAGACTGGCTCCGTTACGGTGCTGGCTGACACCGCGATTCGTGGTCAGGATCTCGATGAAGCGCGGGCGCAGGAGTCGAAGCGTAAAGCAGAAGAGCATATCCGTAACTCTCACGGCGACGTGGATTACGCGCAAGCCTCTGCCGAACTGACGAAAGCCATCGCCAAGCTGCGCGTTATTGAGCTGACCCGAAAAGCGATGTAACACAGGCTTGAAAAGTCAAAATGCCAGCCAGGGCGACCCGGCTGGCATTTTTTTTGCCCATATTGTTAGGGAATGCCTTTATTCAGGATTAAAAATAAGCGCGAACTGCCCGAAAACAGGGCTTTTCAGGCCGGTAACGATACTTTTTTTGCACCGTTAGTCCTAAAATTGAGACGTAATGGTAAGGATAATCGCAGGTGTAACGTGATAATGATGTTTTTTTAAGCGTCACGTTTTCGCGAGCAAAATATGTAGAAGTTTCCATGGGAAACCGTTTTACTTTCCACACTCTTTAAAGTCAGGACACGTATGTCAAACAGCGCTATGAGCGTGGTGATCCTTGCAGCAGGCAAAGGCACCCGCATGTATTCCGACCTTCCGAAGGTGTTGCACACGTTGGCAGGTAAGCCGATGGTACAGCACGTCATTGACGCTGCGGGCGAGCTTGGCGCGCGTCAGGTTCACCTGGTCTACGGCCACGGCGGCGAGCTGCTCAAGCAGGCGCTTAGCAATAACACACTGAACTGGGTACTACAGGCAGAGCAACTGGGTACCGGTCACGCTATGCAGCAGGCGGCGCCATTTTTTGCCGACGATGAAGACATCATGATGCTTTACGGCGACGTGCCGCTGATTTCGGTTGAGACGCTTTCACGCCTGCGTGCGGCTAAACCGCAGGGCGGTATTGCACTGCTGACCGTGAAACTTGATGACCCGACTGGCTATGGCCGTATCACCCGTGAAAACGGCAAAGTGACCGGTATTGTTGAGCACAAAGACGCCAGCGACGAACAGCGCCAGATTAACGAAATCAACACCGGCATCCTGATGGCGAACGGTGCGGATCTTAAACACTGGCTGGCTAAGTTGAACAACAACAACGCGCAGGGTGAATTTTACATTACCGATATCATCGCGATGGCGTATCAGGACGGACGTGAGGTTGCCGCCGTGCACCCTGAGCGTTTAAGCGAAGTGGAAGGCGTGAACAACCGGCTGCAACTGGCGAGCCTGGAGCGCGTTTACCAGGCCGAGCAGGCAGAGCGTTTACTGTTGGCAGGCGTAATGCTGCGTGACCCGGCGCGCTTTGACCTGCGCGGCACGCTGGCCCATGGCCGCGATGTGGACATTGACCCGAACGTGATTATTGAAGGTCAGGTGACCCTTGGCAACCGCGTTAAAATTGGCGCGGGCTGTGTGATTAAAAACAGCGTCATTGGTGATGATTGCGAAATCAGCCCGTACAGCGTGGTGGAAGACGCACGTCTTGAGGCTGCCTGCACCATCGGGCCATTTGCCCGCTTGCGCCCTGGCGCAGAACTTGAAGAAGGTGCACACGTTGGCAACTTCGTTGAAATGAAAAAGGCGCGTCTGGGCAAAGGCTCGAAAGCCGGACACCTGAGTTACCTGGGCGATGCTGAGATTGGCGATAACGTGAATATTGGCGCGGGCACCATTACCTGCAACTACGACGGCGCAAACAAACATAAAACCATTATTGGCGACGACGTGTTTGTTGGTTCTGACACCCAGCTGGTGGCGCCGGTCATAGTTGCGCGCGGCGTGACAATTGGTGCAGGTACTACGGTAACGCGCGATATTGAAGAAAACGCGCTGGTCATCAGCCGCGTTAACCAGACCCATATTCAGGGCTGGCAGCGTCCGGTGAAAAAGAAATAACCCGCGGGGCTGATTGCCCCGCATGCTTTTCCCCTGACCGTGAAAAACGGCTGGGTTGGGTTGAGAGGAAATCATCCTCCTTCCCACGCCGCGGCAAACGCCGCAGGCAATAACAATAGCCCCACTCTCTACAAGGCTCGGGGTACCGGCAAAGCCGGAATTACAGGTCAGCGACAACGCGGGCGCAAACGCCCTGTTCAGGAACTAACATTATGTGTGGAATTGTTGGCGCAGTGGCGCAACGTGATATTGCTGAGATCCTTCTCGAAGGTCTCCGTCGTCTGGAATATCGTGGCTATGACTCTGCCGGTCTGGCGGTGGTGGATGCGCAGGGGAATATGACTCGCCTGCGCCGCGTGGGTAAAGTGCAGGCGCTGTCTCAGGCGGCGGAAGAACATCCGCTGCATGGCGGCACCGGTATTGCCCACACTCGCTGGGCGACTCATGGTGAACCTTCTGAAGCGAATGCACACCCGCATGTCTCCGGTCATATTGCGGTGGTGCATAACGGCATCATCGAGAACTATGAGCCGTTGCGTGAAGCGTTGAAAGCACGCGGTTATGAGTTTGTCTCCCAGACTGATACCGAAGTGATTGCTCACCTGGTGCATTATGAAATGGAACAGGGCGGCAGCCTGCGAGATGCCGTGATGCGTGCTATCCCACAGCTGCGCGGTGCTTACGGTACGGTGATTATGGATACC
>JALAGK010000450.1 GCA_022712475.1 Enterobacteriaceae bacterium | reverse complement strand
GTCCGCAACCCCTGCGGACATCAATAAACTTTATTCTGGTGTGCCGGGATAGATATCAAAGCGATGGCTTTTCGTGACCACTGCCGATTGGGTGACCCGTCCTGCAAGCGGCGGTGCGTAATCCGGACGTTTAACCACGACACGCTTTGAGGCCAGTAGCAAAGCTGGTGCCAGCAACCCATCGGCATCCTGATCGGCACCCACCAGCGACTGAAACACGCGCATTTCCTTTTTCACCAGCGCGCTCTTTTGCCGATGCGGATACATCGGGTCGAGATAAACCACCTGCGGACGCGGGCGAATGCTTTCCAGCGCCGTCAGGCTGGAGGCGTGAATCAGCGACAACCGCGCCTTGAGCCAGTCGCCAATTTCCGGGTCGGCATAGCCGCGTGTCAGGCCGTCGTCCAGCAGTGCTGCCACCACTGGATGGCGCTCCAGCATCCGTACCCGGCAGCCAACACACGCCAGCACAAAGGCATCACGCCCAAGCCCGGCGGTGGCGTCCACCACGTCCGGTAAATAGTCACCTTTGATGCCAACAGCTTTGGCTACCGCTTCACCGCGCCCGCCGCCGAACTTACGCCGGTGCGCCATCGCCCCGCCGACAAAATCTACAAAGATCCCGCCAAGCTTCGGCTCATCGCGCTTGCGCAGTTCCAGACGCTCTGGTGTGCGCACCAGCGCCATCGGGTTTTCGGCATCCTGCTCCAGCCCCCAGCGGACTGCCAGAACGGACAAGGCGCCGTCACCGGCGCCTGATTCATCAATCAAACAAATTTTCACGCAGGAAGTCAGCCCCTGATGCCGTAGTGAGCCAGCATGGCGTCAAGCTTCGGCTCACGGCCACGGAAACGTTTGAACAGCGCCATCGGCTCTTCAGAACCGCCGCGACTGAGGATGTTTTCCAGGAACGACAGCCCGGTCTCGCGGTTGAAGATGCCCTCTTCTTCAAAGCGTGAATACGCATCCGCCGCCAGCACGTCGGCCCACAGGTAGCTGTAGTAGCCTGCCGCGTAGCCACCGGCAAAAATGTGGCTGAACGCGTGCGGGAATCGGCCCCAGGTCGGCCCCGGAATCACCGCCACCTGAGCTTTAATCTCGCGCAGGGTGTCGAGGATTTTCGCGCCCTGCTCAGGATTGAACTCGGCATGCAGACGGAAGTCGAACAGACCAAACTCCAGCTGGCGCAAAATGAACATCGCCGCCTGGTAGTTTTTGGCTTCCAGCATTTTATCAAGCAGCGCCTGCGGCAGCGGCTCGCCGGTCTCGTAGTGACCAGAGATAAACGCCAGCGCGTCCGGCTCCCAGCACCAGTTTTCCATAAACTGGCTCGGCAGCTCGACGGCATCCCACGGCACCCCGCTGATTCCTGCCACGCCAGCCGCTTCAACGCGGGTCAGCATGTGGTGCAGGCCGTGACCAAACTCATGGAACAGCGTGGTCACTTCATCGTGCGTGAACAACGCCGGTTTGCCGTTCACCGGGCGGTTAAAGTTACACGTCAGGTAAGCCACCGGTTTTTGCAGCGTACCGTCAGCAAGGCGCATCTGGCCGACACAGTCGTCCATCCACGCGCCGCCGCGCTTGTGCTCGCGGGCATACAGATCAAGGTAGAAGCTACCGCGCAGCTCGCCCTGCTCGTCATACAGTTCAAAGAAGCGCACATCCGGATGCCAGACATCGATATCTTTACGCTCTTTCGCGCTGATGCCGTAAATACGCTTCACCACTTCAAACAAACCGTTCACCGCGCGCTCTTCCGGGAAGTAGGGGCGCAGTTGCTCATCGCTGATGCTGTACAGGTGCTGTTTTTGCTTTTCGCTGTAGTAGGCAATGTCCCACGGCTGCATCTCTTCAACGCCACACTCTTTTTTGGCGAAAGCGCGCAGCTGGGCCAGTTCAGCCTCACCCTGCGGGCGAGCGCGTTTGGCGAGATCGGTGAGGAAATCCAGCACCTGATGCGTGTTCTCAGCCATTTTGGTCGCCAGCGATTTCTCTGCATAGCTGCCAAAGCCCAGCAGTTGGGCCAGTTCATGACGCAGCGCCAGGATCTCTTCCATGATGGGGCTGTTATCCCACTTGCCCGCATTCGGCCCCTGGTCAGAGGCGCGGGTGCTGTAGGCGCGATACATCTCTTCACGCAATGCCTGATTGTCGCAGTAGGTCATCACCGGCAGGTAGCTTGGGATATCCAGCGTCAGCAGCCAGCCCTGTTGTTCTTTGGCTTGCGCCTGGGCATGAGCCGCGGCAAGCGCACTTTCTGGCATGCCGGCAAGCTCGGCTTCATCCGTGATGAGTTTCGTCCAGCCCATGGTCGCATCCAGCACGTTGTTGCTGTAGGCAGAACCCAGCTCTGACAAGCGCGCGGCAATCTCACCGTAGCGCTTTTGTTTCTCGGCAGGCAGGCCGATGCCCGACAGTTCAAAGTCGCGCAATGCGTTATCCACAGCTTTTTTCTTTGCGATATCCAGCGCGTTATAGCTGTCGCCATCGCGCAGATTGCGATACGCCTGATACAGCCCTTCATGCTGACCCACCCAAGTGCTGTACTCAGACAGCAGCGGCAGTGTTTGTTCGTAGGCCTCGCGCAGCTCCGGACTGTTTTTCACTGAATTAAGGTGGCTTACCGGGGAGAAAATACGCCCGAGCCTGTCGTCCACTTCCGCCAGCGGCTGGCACAGGTTGTCCCAGGTGTACGGCGCGCCTTGCGCCACCACACTTTCCACTTTCTCACGGCACGCGTTAAGTGCCTCAGTGACCGCAGGCACCACGTGCTCAGGCTGGATTTTTGAAAACGGCGGCAGGGAAAACGGAACAGTTAATGGGTTCGTCATAGGCTCGGTCCTGAAATGTTGTTTGTTTAGCGCATCATGCAGTGACAATTACTGAGTAGCATGAGGGTTAGTGTAGTGAATTTCAATGGCAAGCGCGGCGCTGCCTTCCTGCAACTCACAGGCGTTTGGGTATATACTGGCGCAATATCTGACTCTCACACTTTTGGAAAACGCAGCCCGCATGCTCAGCTACCGCCACAGTTTTCACGCCGGCAACCACGCCGATGTTCTTAAGCACACCGTCCAGAGCCTGATTCTGGAAGCGCTAAAAGAGAAAGAGAAACCGTTTCTCTATCTCGACACCCACGCTGGTGCCGGGCGCTACCAGCTTTCCAGCGCCCATGCGGAGCGCACTGGTGAATACCTGGAAGGCATTGCCCGCATCTGGCAGCAGGACGATACGCCCGCCGAACTGGAGCCGTACCTGAATGTGGTGAGCGCGTTTAACCGCAGCGGCCAGCTGCGCTATTACCCCGGCTCGCCGCTGATTGCCCGCGAGCTGATGCGCCCGCAGGACCAGTTGCTGATGACCGAGCTGCACCCAAGCGATTTCCCGCTGCTGCGTGCGGAGTTTCGCGACGACGAGCGCGCCACGGTAACGCGTGGCGACGGCTACCAGCAGCTCAAGGCAAAACTGCCGCCCGCCTCACGACGCGGGCTTATCCTTATCGACCCGCCTTATGAGTTAAAAACCGACTATCAGGCGGTAGTTTCTGGCATCAACGAAGGTTACAAGCGCTTTGCGACAGGCGTGTACGCCCTGTGGTATCCGGTGGTGTTGCGCCAGCAAATCAAACGCATGATTCACGACCTTGAAGCCACCGGCATTCGTCGTATTCTGCAAATTGAACTGGCGGTACGCCCGGACAGCGACCAGCGCGGCATGACCGCCTCCGGCATGATTGTTATCAACCCCCCCTGGAAACTGGAGCAGCAGATGACTACGCTGCTACCGTGGCTACACCGTAAACTGGTGCCGGCGGGGACGGGTCATACAGTAGTTAACTGGATTGTGCCGGAATAAACAGCAATTTCAGCAACAGTCAAAACCTTTATTTCATTGCGCGATAATTCGCGCCTGACAGACTCACGCAAGGTAACGGCCATGACGAAACATTACGACTACATTGCAATCGGCGGCGGCAGCGGCGGTATTGCTTCCATTAACCGTGCGGCCATGTACGGTAAAAAATGCGCACTGATTGAAGCCAACGCGCTGGGCGGTACCTGCGTGAACGTCGGTTGTGTACCCAAAAAGGTCATGTGGCACGCGGCGCAAATCGCTGAGGCAATTCGCCTGTACGGCCCGGACTACGGCTTTGACGCCACGCTCAATAACCTCGACTGGGACAAGCTGGTTGCCAGCCGCACGGCCTACATTGACCGTATCCACACCTCTTATGACAACGTGCTGGGCAAAAACAAGGTGGATGTCATTCACGGTTTTGCCCGCTTTGTGAACGCGCACACGGTGGAAGTGAACGGTGAGCACATCACCGCTGACCATATTCTGATTGCCACCGGCGGTCGCCCAAGCCACCCGCAGATCCCAGGCGTAGAATACGGCATTGATTCCGACGGTTTCTTTGCGCTACCGGCGCTGCCAAAGCGTGTGGCAGTAGTGGGCGCAGGCTATATCGCGGTGGAAATCGCCGGTGTGGTGAATGGACTGGGTGCCGAAACCCACCTGTTTGTGCGCAAACATGCGCCACTGCGCAGCTTTGACCCGCTCATCACCGACACACTGGTAGAAATCATGGCCGCCGAGGGTCCGCAACTGCACACGCAAGCGGTGCCGAAATCGGTCGTGAAAAACGCTGACGGCAGCCTGACGCTGACGCTGGAAGACGGCCGCAGCCAGACCGTAGATTGCCTGATTTGGGCTATTGGCCGCGAACCGGCGACTGACAACATTAATCTGGCGGCAACAGGCGTGAAAACCGACGAAAAAGGCTATATCGTCGTTGATAAATTCCAGAACACCAACATCGCTGGCATTTACGCCGTTGGTGATAACACCGGCCACATCGAGTTGACGCCCGTGGCCGTTGCCGCAGGCCGCCGCCTGTCTGAGCGCCTGTTTAACAACAAGCCGAACGAGCACCTTGATTACACTAACGTACCAACTGTGGTGTTTAGCCACCCGCCCATTGGCACCGTTGGCCTGACCGAACCGCAGGCGCGCGAGCAGTATGGTGATGACGCCGTGAAGGTATACACATCCTCTTTCACCGCCATGTACACGGCGGTTACCCGCCACCGCCAGCCGTGTCGCATGAAGCTCGTATGCGTGGGTGCAGACGAAAAAATCGTTGGCATTCACGGCATTGGTTCCGGCATGGACGAAATGTTGCAGGGCTTTGCCGTGGCGCTGAAGATGGGTGCCACCAAGCAGGACTTTGACAACACCGTAGCAATTCACCCAACAGCGGCAGAAGAGTTTGTGACCATGCGCTAAAGCGCAGACACCGCCCTGGGCGTTTTCAACACAGAAAAACTGGCCATGTCACACAGGCCAGTTTTTTCTACCGCACCAGACGCAGGGTTGGGAAGGATGAACTTTTAATGCCGGTTGTATAACCAGAAAGCCTGTGCCGCCCGGGCCAGACAATCACTACCCGTTGTATGTTGCTCCCCACCGCGTTTTTCACCGGACCGCAATCCCTTGCTGACTTAAGAAGCAGTGGCGTTACTCTCCCAGGATGCCCGTGATAACCGGCAACCAGAAGAGTCTGATGACCGGAACATTCTTCAGAATAAAGCGTCTCAAATGCCTTCAACACCCCTCGTTATCGCCCCCGTATAAATCACAGGACCCGTTGGCAACGAACCCGGAGCGCCACCTTTTGGCTCCTGACTCACGGCCAGCCGCACAGGTTGCTTAAGCGTGCGGGTGTTCAGTGTGAGCACAACGGGCGTTGTGTCGAGAAGGCCAAGAGAAACCGGTGCTGCGTTATCCTTTAACAGCCACAGCTGAAGGCTATGGGTGTGTGCAGCAGGAACATTCAGGCCTGATACCGTCAGGGTGCGACTGTCAGCGCTGGCACTGACAATAAACTGGCTTTGGCCATCTGAGGCGCTAAGGATGGCAACAGGCTGGCTC
>JALAGK010000449.1 GCA_022712475.1 Enterobacteriaceae bacterium | reverse complement strand
GTCACCTACTGTACGTTTTTTTCCTGTAAATCTCCTGGCATTTTGCTTTTTGGCGCCGAAAACGTTTCCTTTTATATAGATCGTGTTTCGTAACGTCTGGATAAGGGCTGATGTTGAACGCGGGATATAACACGACTTTTGTCGTCTTCTCTCGCTATTGGTAAAAACGAAAAGGATTAAACTTCGTTCGAGAAATGCCGATAGGTATAGCTGAAAGAACATAAGAACTCTCAGCAAAGGAAAAGGGTAAACGTTATGGCAACCATTAGTGGATTAGGCGTCGGCTCCGGTCTGGACACTGCATCTCTTTTGACGCAGATGGCCGCAGCAGAACAGACGCGCTTAACGCCTTATACCAATCGACAAAATAGCTTCCAGGCAAAAATCTCTGCCTGGGGCCAGATTACTGATGCAATGAACACGCTCAAAACCAGCACGAAAGCGCTGAGTGGTGATGCGTTTAATACCCAGAAAGTCAGCTCCAACGACGCTTTTACGGCGACTACCAGCGCAGGCGCGTTGTCGGGTACGCATAAGGTCGTGGTTAACCAGTTGGCTTCTGCGCACTCCCTGGCCTCCGCAGGTCAAAAAGACGCCGATGAGCGTCTGGGCGAGCAGGGTGCTGGCGATCGCACGATGGTGATCACGCAGGCCAACGGCGAAGAAATGCGTATTGAGTTAAAGGACGATGAAACGTCTCTTAACCAGATTGCGAAAAAGATTAACGCCGAAGAAGGCGACGTGACTGCAAGCGTGGTGCGCAGTGACGACGGTTATCAGCTGATTCTGACCTCGAAGAAAACGGGTGAAGAAGGCGAGATGACCGTCCACGTTGAAGGTGATGATCAGCTTGATAGCGTCATTAACTCCAGCAACATGACAGAAATCGGTGAAGCGCGTGATGCAAAGTTGCAGGTTAACGGCATTAGCTATACCCGCTCCAGCAACAACGTGACCGATATCCTGGACGGCGTGACGTTGACGCTCAATAAAGTGTCGACCGACCAGGAAAACGGTGAGCAGCTAACGCTGACGCCAGATACGGCAACCACCAAAACCGCAATCCAGGATTTCGTTAAGAACTACAACGCGCTTCTGAATACCACCAGCACGGCCAGCAAATGGGTGCAGAACGACAGTTCTGGCCTGATGGATGGCGAAGTCGCCACCCAGAACAGTCAGAATGGCGCGCTGATGGGTGACTCCATGCTGCGTGGCATGGTCGGCGAATTCCGTGGACTGGCAAACGGCACCTACGGTGAGTCGGATGCCGAAATCCGTGCGCTGGCAGATATTGGTATCAAAATTGATGCCTCTACCGGCCAGATGACGCTGGATGAAACCAAGCTTGATAAGGCGCTGGCAGATAACCCGGAGCAGGTGCAGAAGATGTTTGTCGGCACCAACGACAACCCGGGCCTGGCGGTACAGATGACAGAAGTCATCACCAAATATGCCGGGGATGAAGACCAGAAAGTCGATGGCCTGATTAAAGAAGCCAAAGATGGCCTTGATGAGCAGCTCAAGCTGGTGAAAACCCAGATTGATAAAACGCAGGTGCTTATTGATGCGCAGGTCGAGCGCTATCGCCGACAGTTTCAGAACCTGGACTCTGTCATGACCCAGCTTTCCGGTACCAGCAACTCGCTGACCGCTATGCTGATGCAGTATTCATAATGACAGTCATATACCACAACGGCGCCTGTGTGGCGCCGGATTCAGGGAAGGAGATGAAACATGTACGGTAGTCAGGGCGTTCAGGCTTATGCACAGGTTGATTTGCAAAGCCGGGTACAGTCAGCCAGCCCACATCAGCTGGTCACTATGCTGTTTGACGGCGCGCACAGCGCGCTGGTTCGCGCCCGTATTTTGATGGAAAAAGGTGATGTTGCGGCTCGCGGGCAGGCTATCACCAAAGCGATAAACATTATTGATAACGGATTGCGCGCCTCGCTTGACCACGAGAAAGGCGGTGAGATTTCGCTCGATCTGGAACAGTTATACGACTACATGACTCGCAGTTTGATGCGGGCCAACTTACACAACGAGATTGACACTCTCCTGCACGTCGATGAGCTCTTGATGGGTATCTCGGACGCGTGGAAACAAATTGCGCCGAACTAAAGGTTGATACTGAATGGCTAATTCTGCACTCATGGCCGATCTGGCCCTTACTGCTCAGAAATATCAGCATGCTCTGCAGTTGAGCTTTGAAATGCTTGAAACTGCGAAGCAGGGGAAATGGGATGATTTCATTGAACTGAATACCCACTACATTTTTGCGCTGCAAAATGTACTGGAAGAGCAAGGAAGCTCGAACCCTGAAGATGAAGAGGGGGTTTGTAGTTCGCTGACATACTTGTTGAACAACGAGAATGAAATTCGTCAGCTGCTTAAAGACCGCCTGGACACCCTGAGTGGTAAGATTGATTCTATTCGCCAGAATCAGAAGTGCAGCAATGCCTATTCCACTCAGCTGTTCTCACCGTATCGCTAAACGCGATATCTGAGCATTGTTTGAGCAAAAGCCCTCTGCCGGTAGAGGGCTTTTTGTTTGTTGCGCGGTGTATACCGTGGCTGTCATGCGCATAACACATGCTGTGCTGTCATAATACGCGCTATCGTGCCACGTGATTCTGGCTTTTTGTCCTGTGAGGCTTACCGTTTCTGTGTTGTGGCGTCGGCATTGACTGTTCCTGTCCCTTTACGCTCTGTATCCCGTACTATCCACCTCGCGCGCTCAGGTCGATGTAAATTCGTGCTTTCTTAAGGAAAGTCTCGCAATCCTGGCTAGACTTTAAATCCATGCTTGCCGCCGGATTGATGAAATCAATGTTCTGTTTTGTGCCGTCTTTTGCACAACGTCTCCCCCTGACTCACAAACCCATTTAGCCTGTATCGGTTAGGTATTTGTACAGGTGGTTTCTCGCGCCAGGTGCTGGCCGGCAGCATGGCACATTGTTACAGCAAGGCTCTACACGAGGCAGGCGCTAATGCCATGCTTCATCCACAAAGCACTAAGGAGGCAGGACCATGTCATTTGTCACCACGAAAGACGGAGTGGAGATTTACTATAAAGACTGGGGCTCAAAAGAGGCACAGCCTATCGTTTTCCATCATGGCTGGCCGTTAAGCGCCGATGACTGGGATGCACAGATGTTGTTCTTTCTCGCGGAAGGTTTCCGCGTGATTGCGTTTGACCGCCGGGGGCACGGTCGCTCTACTCAGGTGAGTGAAGGCCACGATATGGACCACTACGCGGCAGATGCCTCGGCTGTGGTTGAGCATCTTGATCTGAAAAATGCTATTCACGTAGGGCACTCCACGGGGGGCGGTCAGGTGGCGCGCTATGTAGCCAAATACGGTCAGCCACAAAACCGCGTGGCGAAGGCCGTGCTGATAAGTTCCGTTCCGCCGCTGATGGTGAAAACTGACAGTAACCCTGGCGGTACGCCGGTTGAGGTTTTTGACGGCTTCCGTTCTGCGCTGGCTGCCAACCGCGCACAGTTCTATCTTGATGTTCCCGGTGGCCCGTTTTACGGTTTTAACCGCGAGGGTGCAGAGATTTCTCAGGGGACGCTGCAAAACTGGTGGCGTCAGGGCATGATGGGTAGCGCCAAAGCCCACTATGAAGGGATTAAGGCGTTTTCAGAAACTGATCAGACTGAAGATCTGAAGGCCATTACGGTGCCGGTACTGGTGATGCAGGGAGATGATGACCAGGTGGTGCCTTATAAAAATGCCGCGCTGCTCCAGGATAAGCTGATTAACAACAGCACGCTGAAAATTTATCCGGGCTACCCGCACGGGATGCATACGACCCATGCTGATGTGATTAACGCTGACCTGCTGGCGTTTATCCGCAGCTAATCGGCGGGCACGGGCATTTATGCCTGCAGTCCTACGTAAGCTGCCAGGGGGAACCGTTCTGGTTCTCCCTTTTTCTTTTGCTTTATGACGTGGCGACACACTCTTCCTGCGATGTAGACAATCCCATTTTTCTCGGAAAAACAATCCAGTGCGGTTTTTAATCTGCGTAAGCGCTGTTTTTATGTACTGCCGTTTTATTTTTCTGTTTTTTGCCTGTTTATAAACGTTAAATAAACGGCTTCTGAAAAATCAGGCAGCATATGAAT
>JALAGK010000448.1 GCA_022712475.1 Enterobacteriaceae bacterium | reverse complement strand
CCACTACATTATTCAGCCTTACTTATCCCTGTCGCCATTGGCGGGAGATTTCGCTATGCAACAAAAACTCGATGCACTGAAAAATAAAATTAATGACGCATTAATTGTCGACCGTGAGAAAGATATTTATCGCTGTAACCGTAATATCTTTATTGACCAGGATTTGTTTGAACTGGAAATGAAATATATTTTTGAAGGCAACTGGGTATTTCTGGCCCATGAAAGCCAGATCCCGGAGCCGGGCGATTATTATACGCTGACGCTAGGCCGCCAGCCGGTGATTATCACCCGCGATAAAAATAACGAACTGCACGCCATGATTAACAGCTGCGCCCACCGTGGTGCAATGCTGTGCCGACGCAAATCCGGTAATAAAGGCTCATTTACCTGCCCATTCCACGGCTGGACTTTCAGCAATAACGGCAAACTGCTCAAGGCAAAAGACGAAAAAACCGGCGGCTACCCGGATAGCTTTAAAAAAGACGGCTCGCATGACCTGAAAATGCTGCCGCGTTTTGCCTCTTACCGCGGTTTTCTGTTTGGCAGCCTGAATGCCGACGTGCAGCCGCTGGAGGAGTACCTCGGCGAAACCCGTAAAATCATTGACCTGATTGTCGACCCGGCAGAACAGGGGTTGGAGGTACTGCAAGGTTCCTCCAGCTATGTCTACGAAGGCAACTGGAAGCTGGGTGCAGAAAACGGCGCTGACGGTTATCACGTCAGCGTGGTGCACTGGAACTATGCCTCAACCATGTCGCGGCGCAACTACGAGGCCGACGGTACGCACGCGGTTGACCCTAACGGCTGGTCTAAAAGCCAGGGCGGCGGTTACGGCTTTGAAAACGGCCACATGCTGCTGTGGACGCGGGTGATGAACCCGGAAGTACGCCCGATTTACCAGCAACGTGAGCGCATTATGCAAACCTTTGGCGAGCAGCGCGGTGACCAGATGGTGAACGAAACCCGCAACCTGTGCCTGTATCCCAATGTGTACCTGATGGATCAGTTTTCGACCCAGATTCGCGTTGTGCGCCCGATCTCGGTGGATAAGACCGAAGTCACTATCTGGTGCTTTGGCCCGAAGGGTGAGCCTGACGAAACGCGGGCGCTACGCATTCGCCAGTACGAAGATTTCTTTAACGTCAGCGGCATGGGCACGCCGGACGATCTTGAAGAATTCCGCGCTTGCCAGAACGGCTATCACGGCCAGCAACTACCGTGGAGCGATCTCAGCCGAGGGGCGAAACACTGGGTCGAAGGCCCGGATGAGCACGCGCGCGAGGCCGGGCTAAACCCAACGTTAAGCGGCGTGAAGCCGGAAGATGAAGCGCTCTACATCGCCCATCATCATCACTGGCAGACACTTATGCAGTCAGCCCTGGCCGAGGAGCAGCGCCGTTATGATGCCTGCGTGACCCAGCGTGTGGAGGTGGCATGATGACGCTCAGTGAAATCCGCCAGTTTCTCTATTACGAAGCAAGCCTGCTCGACGACCGCCAGTGGGACGAATGGCTGAGCTGCTACAGCCCGAAAGTGGTGTACTGGATGCCTGCGTGGGGGGATGACGATGCGTTGACCACCGACCCACAGCGCCAGATCTCGCTGATTTACTATCCCAACCGTGAAGGTCTGGAAGACCGGGTGTACCGCATTAAAACCGAGCGCTCCGGAGCCAGCACGCCGGAGCCGCGAACCACACACATGATAAGCAACGTAGCGATTGTCGCTGATGGTGGCGAGCAGGTAGATGTGCGCTACAACTGGGTGACTTACAGCCATCGCTACAAAGAAACCGACGTTTACTTTGGCACCACGTACTGCACGCTGGAGATGTCCGACGGAAGGCCACGCATTGCACGTAAAACCATCCAGTTAAACAACGACTATATCCGTCAGGTTATTGACGTTTACCACGTCTGAGCGAGGTGAATAATGAGCTTTTCTATTGCGCTTAATTTTGAAGACGGGGTGACACGTTTTATCCGCTGTAACCCTGGTGAAAAGGTGCTGGATGCCGCCTACCGCCAGAAAGTGAACCTGCCAATGGATTGCTCCGACGGCGTATGCGGCACCTGCAAGTGCCGTTGTGCCAGCGGTGAGTACAGTCTGGGGGAAGATTTTCTTGATGATGCGCTATCTGATGACGAAGCGCAGGAGCGGCTGGTGCTTACCTGCCAGATGGTGCCACAGAGCGACTGTGTGATTGATGTGCCGGTCGCGGCTGCAATGTGTAAAACCGGTATCGGCAGCGTTGAAGCGACAGTAACGCGCTGTGAAGCGCGCACGCCCGGGACTATAGAGCTTGACGTGGCGCTGGCGCAGGGTATGGATTTTCTGCCGGGTCAGTACGTCAACATCCAGATACCGGGCGGGCCACATGTGCGCGCCTATTCGTTCAGCTCGCGACCGGGCGACACCCACGCGAGCTTTATGATTCGTAACGTGCCAGGCGGCATGATGAGCACCTGGCTTACCCAGCGCGCGCAGCCCGGCGATGCGCTGTCGCTGACCGGGCCCATGGGCAGTTTTTATCTGCGCCCGCTTACGCGCCCGGCGCTGATGCTGGCCGGTGGCACGGGGCTGGCGCCGTTTCTCTCCATGCTGCGCCAGCTTGCGACCGGCACGGTGACTCAGCCCATCACGCTGCTATGGGGCGTGAACGTGGATGACGACCTGGTGATGGCCGACACGCTGGATGCACTGGCAACGCAAATTCCAGGCTTTAGCTGGCTACCGGTAGTGGCCGATGGTGACGGGCGCTGTGAGCGTAAAGGTTACGTCACCGATCATTTCAGCGATGACATGCTCAACGCCGGTGACGT